>NZ_JBHUZM010000122.1:0-3326 GCF_042667665.1 Streptomyces sp. NPDC057307
GACAACGCCTGGGCCTACCGCAAGGGCCTGGCATGGAAGAACGTCCTGGCCGACCTCGGCGCGACCGGCAAGCTCACCCGCCCCTACCGGCCGCACACCAACGGCAAAGTCGAACGCTTCAACCGCACCCTCGCCGACGAATGGGCCTACCTCCGGCCCTACACCTCCAACACCGAGCGGACCGAAGCCCTGGCAGACTTCCTCCACACCTACAACCACCACCGCAGCCACACCGCACTCGACGGACACCCGCCCATCACCCGCGTCAACAACCCTCCGGGTCAGTACACCTAGGACGTGTCCGACACATAGCGCCGCAGGGCGGGCGGGACTTCGCGGACACGGCCCGGGGTCTGTCTCGGGCCACGGCGCGGTCGGGTGAACCGGCGAAGACGGGGCGGGAGTTGAGTGGCCGTCAGGAGCGGTCAGTAGCGGTACTGCTGCTCGTCCTGGTTGGGGTCGTAGCCGTAACTCCGGGGCTCCTGCTGCGGCATCGGGGGGACGTTCTCGCCCTCGCGCTGCTGCGGGACCCAGACGCCGCCGGGGGGCGTGTCCGCGCCGTACACCGGCTGGCCGGTCTGGCCGTTCGGGTCGCCGTAGGGGTCCGCGTACTGCTGCTGGCCGCCGTAGTTGTCGTACGAGCCGTAGGAGTCGCCGTCGGTCGTCGCGCCGCTGTACGGGTCGGTGTAGGCGGCGTACTGCTGCTGGCCGGTGCCGTAGTCGTACTGGCCGTTCTGGCCCGCGTACGCGTCCTGTTGACCGGCGTAGCCGTCCTGCGCGCCGTACCCGTCCTGGCCCTGGCTCGCGTAGGGGTCGGCGGCACCGTAGGCGTCGGTCGTGCCGTAGGCGTGCTGGTCCTGGCCCTGGCCCTGGTCGGCGTAGGAGTCCTGGCCGGTGGAGGTGGTGTAACCGGCGTACGGGTCGTAGTTGCCGTACTGGGTCGCCTGGTAGGCGGCGTCGCTGTACACGCCGTACTGCCCGGTCTCGTCGGGCATCGGCTCCGGCTCGTAGACGGACGCCGCGTACGGGGGCTGGTCGGGGACGGGGCCCGCGAGGTCCTCGGGACCGGCGGCGACGGGCTGGTACTCCAAGTCCGAGACTTCCAGGCTCGGTTCGCGTGTCTCGGCCTCACCGGCGCCGGCCCTGCGGCGCCGGCTCGCGCCGGGGCTGCCGCCGATCGCCCAGCCGGTGGAGAAGCCGCGCCGGAACGACAGCGTCACATAGGTCTGGCCGACCGCGAACGCGATCGCGCCGATCGCGATGACGGGGACGGAGGCGAGCAGGACACCCAGCACCACGCCGACGAAACCCGTGAAGGCGAGGAGTCGCCAACGGAGCCGCGCCTTGTACTGGAGCAGTACTTCGCCCAGCAGCCACAGCGCGACGATGCCGAACGCGATGTAGAGGACCGTCCAGCCCATGCCCGCCCCTCTCCTGCGGTCACCGCCCCGGCACGGGGCGGGTACGACCGGTCACGACTGCTCGTGCAGTCCGAGATTCTTGTAGATTTCGAGCGTCGCCGTGGAGTTGTTGAGTGTAATGAAGTGGAGTCCGGGGACACCCTCCGCGCGCAGGGTCGCGCAGAACTCCGTCGCGTACTCGATACCGATGGAGCGTACAGCGGCGGGATCGTCCTTGACGGAGAGGATCCGCTCTTTCAGCGCCGGGGGCACGACCGCGTTGCTGAGCTGCGAGAAGCGCTCAAGTTGCCGGACGTTCGTGATCGGCATGATCTCCGGGATGATCGGGGTGTCGCAGCCGGCGGCCGACACCTTGTCGCGCAGCCGCAGATAGTCCTCGGGGTCGAAGAACATCTGGGTGATCGCGTAGTCGGCGCCCGCGCGGCACTTGGCCACGAAGTGCCGCACATCGCTCTCCCAGTCGGTGGAGCGCGGGTGCATCTCGGGGAAGGCCGCGACGCCGACGCAGAAGTCGCCGGACTCCTTGATCAGACGGACCAGATCGGCCGCGTACTCCACACCCTCGGGGTGCTTGACCCACTCGCCCCGCGGATCGCCGGGCGGGTCGCCGCGCACGGCGAGGATGTTCCTGATCCCGGCGTCCGCGTACTGGCCGATCATGTTGCGCAGCTGGGCCACCGAGTGGTCCACGGCGGTGAGGTGGGCGACCGGGACGAGTGTGGTGTCGGCGGCGATGCGCTGGGTCGCCTTCACCGTGCCCGCGCGGGTGGAGCCGCCCGCCCCGTAGGTCACCGAGACGAAGTTCGGGGCGACGGCCTCGATCCGGCGCAGCGCGTTCCAGAGGTTCCGCTCGCCCTTCGCCGTCTTGGGCGCCCAAAATTCGAACGAATACGACAACTCGCCGGTCGCGAGCAGATCACGCACCGTACGGGCGTGATCCGTCCTGATCGAAGCTGCTCCGAGGGCCATACCGAAAGGTTATCGAGGGGTGTGCCGATCACCCAACCAGAGCAAGGAATTTTGTCCGTTTCACACCATCCCCGCGCATCCCTCGGGCGGGGATGGGCCCGCGGTACGGATCCGCACCACGGACTCCGGCGGGGGCGCCCGGGGCGTCAGGCGACCCGGTCGCGGACGCGCTTCGCGAGGCCGGCGGCCGCCATGGCCGGATCGTCCGCCTCCGTGAGGGCCCGTACGACCACGACCCGGCGGGCCCCGGCGTCCAGCACCTCGTCGAGGTTGCCCGCGTCGATCCCGCCGATCGCGAACCACGGGCGCCGGGTGGCCAGCGACGCGGCGTACCGCACGAGGTCGAGACCGGGGGCGGGCCGGCCGGGCTTGGTGGGGGTGGGCCAGCAGGGCCCGGTGCAGAAGTAGTCCACGCCGGGCTCGCCGGCCGCCGCCATCGCCTCGGCCTCCGAGTGTGTGGAGCGGCCGATCAGCAGGTCCGTACCGAGGATGGCGCGCGCGGCGGAGACGGGCAGGTCGCCCTGGCCCAGGTGCAGCGCGTCCGCGCCGATGGCGTGCGCCACGTCGGCCCGGTCGTTCACGGCGAGGAGCTTGCCGTGGCGCCGGCAGGCGTCGGCGAAGACCTGGAGGTGCTCCAGCTCCTCGGCCGCCTCCATGCCCTTGTCACGCAGTTGCACGATGTCCACACCGGAGGTGAGGACGGCGTCCAGGAACTCGGGGAGATCCCCCTGCCGCTTCCGCGCGTCCGTGCACAGATAGAGCCGGGCGTCGGACAGCAGATCGAGTGCGCTGGGCGCACCGGGCGCTGCGGGCATGCGGGTCTCCCCCGTCGGATCGAGATCGGTGTCTGTCGGATCAGGGTGTGGGGACGGTCGTGGGGGGGCGCGGGGGGGCGCCCCCCCCCCCCCCCCCGCGCCGCCCACCCAGCCCCACGCC
>NZ_JBHUZM010000122.1:3336-23085 GCF_042667665.1 Streptomyces sp. NPDC057307
CCGGGCGGTGCGGGCTGGGGGGTCCCCCGCGGCGGAGGGAGCTGGTTGTCGGTCTTTGCGGGGTGGGGGGTGGGTGGGGCGCGGACCGGGGAGGCCCCGGCCCGCGCACGGCGGGCTCAGACGGCGAGCGCCTGCGCGCGGCGCTTCACCTCCGTACCGCGATTTTCGCTGAGGGCCTGCGCGGGCGTGCCCGGCAGGGACGGGTCGGGAGTGAAGAGCCATTCGAGCATCTCTTCGTCGGTGAAGCTGTCGTCCCTCAGGAGCGTCAGGGTCCCCGCGAGGCCCTTGACCACCTTGTCGCCGTCGATGAAGGCGGCCGGCACCTGGAGCGCGCGGTTCTCACCGCGGCGCACGGCGATCAGCGTGCCGTCCTTGACGAGCTGGCGTACACGCGTCACCTCGATATCGAGCATTTCGGCGATATCGGGCAGGTGGAGCCAGGCAGGGACGAGAGCATCGATCTTTGCGTCAATCTCAGTCACAGGACAAGCCTGCCATCCCGGACTGACAGTCGGAAGCCGAGCCGGGTCAGAGGGCTGTCAGTTTGAGCGGTACGGCGGGGTCGGCGGCACGCTCCGTGTCGATCCGGGCGCCCGCCGCGACGAGTTTGCGGCCCTGCGCGAGATCGCGCGGTCTGCCGACGGCCAGCAGCGCCACCAGCACCCCCTCACGCAGCCAGAGGACCGACCAGGCGGCGCTCGCCGGGTCGCCGCGCCGGAGCAGGGTGTCGGCGTGGGCGTGGTGGCCCGCGTACTGCACGAAGCGGCCGAACTGCTCGGACCAGAAGTACGGGACCGGGTCGTACGGCTCGTGCGCCTCCCCGACGATGTCGGCGGCGACGGTGCGCGGCCCCTGGAGAGCGTTGTCCCAGTGGTGCACCATCAGCCGCTCTCCGTAGCGGGCCGAGGGGAACGAGGCGCAGTCCCCGACCGCGTACACGCCGGGCTGTGAGGCGCGCAGCCGGTCGTCGGCGGTGACGGCGCCCTCGGGGCCGGTCGCGATGCCGGAGCCCGCCAGCCAGGCCGTGGCGGGTCTGGCGCCGATACCGACGACCACCGCGTCCGCCGCCAGCTCGCGGCCGTCGGTGAGGAGCACCCTGCCGGGTTCGACGGCCGCCACGCGCGCGTGGGTGAGGAGTTCGGCGCCGCTCTCCGCGTACCAGTGCGCCATCGGAGTGGCGACCTCGGCGGGCAGGGCGCCGGCGAGGGGACGGCCGGCGGCCTCGACGACGGTCACCGCGCAGTCGGCCTCCCTGGCCGCGGTGGTGAACTCGGCGCCGATCCAGCCGGCGCCGACCACGACGATGTGCCGCCCGCCGTCCAGGACGGGGCGCAGCCGCGCGGCGTCGTCCAGGGTGCGCAGCAGGTGGACACCGGGCACGCCCTCGGCGCCCGGCAGCGTGATCGGCTCGGCGCCGGTGGCGATGACGAGTACGTCGTACGGAACCGGCCCCGCCTCCGTGTCCAACTCCCGGTCCCCGGGGCGTACGCCGGTCACTTCGAGACCCAGTCGCAGTTCCACGGAGAGCGCCTCGAAGTCCACGTCGAAGGCCGAACTCTCCGCCGTCCCCAGGAGGACGGCCTTCGAGAGTGGGGGCCGGTCGTAGGGCTGGTGCCGCTCGGCGCCGATGAGGGTGACGGGGCCGTCGTGGCCCAGTTCGCGCAGTGCCACGGCGGTCTGCACACCCGCCATACCCGCGCCGACGACGACGGTGCGCCGCTCGTCCGTCTGCTTCCGCTGCTCGCTCACCCGATCACCTTAAGGACCCGGCGGGGACGACGACTCCCTTACAGGGCGCGGGGACAGGGGGTTACGCTGACCTCCGAAGCAGTTATCGGCAGTAGCGAACAAGAGACTTCACACCTCGCGGGAGCCCGCACGCAGCGGGCTGAGAGGGAAGCTGACACGGCCTCCGACCGTACGAACCTGATCCGGGTCATGCCGGCGAAGGGAGGAGCTGGACGCCCATGCGGTCATCTCATACCGACGTCCTCGTCGTCGGGGGCGGGATCATCGGCCTCGTCACGGCCTGGCGGGCGGCGCAGCGCGGGCTCGGTGTCACCGTCGTCGATCCGGAGCCGGGCGGCGGCGCCGCGCAGGTCGCCGCCGGAATGCTCGCCGCCGTCAGCGAACTCGACCACGGCGAACAGACCCTGCTGGGGCTGAACATCGCCTCCGCGGGGCTCTATCCGGACTTCGTCACCGAGTTGGAGTCGGTCTCCGGCCAGGACACCGGCTATCGCGTCTGCGGCACGCTCGCGGTCGCTCTCGACACCGACGACCGGGCACAGTTGCGTGAACTCCACGCCCTCCAAAGGAGGTCGGGTCTGGAGTCGGAGTGGCTCACCGGCCGCGAGTGCCGGCGGCTGGAGCCGATGCTCGCCCCGGGAGTGCGTGGCGGTCTGCGGGTCGACGGCGACCATCAGATCGACCCGCGCAGGCTCGCGGCCGCCCTCGTGACGGCCTGCGAGCGGTCGGGAGTGGTCCTCCACCGGGCCTGGGCGGAGCGCCTGCGGGTGGTCCGGGACCGGGCCGCCGGGGTCGCCGTGCGCGGCGGCGCCGAACTCGGCGCCGACCAGGTCGTCATCGCCGGGGGCAGCCTCAGCGGGCAGCTCGCGGGCGTGCCGGACGACGTCCTGCCGCCGGTTCGCCCCGTGAAGGGTCAGGTCCTGCGGCTGACGGTGCCACGCCCGTACGCGCCGTTCCTGTCCCGGACGCTGCGGGCCGAGGTCCGCGGCAGCCACATCTATCTGGTGCCGCGCGAGAACGGCGAGCTGGTCGTGGGCGCCACGAGCGAGGAACTCGGCTGGGACACGACGGTGACGGCGGGCGGGGTGTACGAGCTGCTGCGCGACGCCCACGAACTCCTTCCCGGCATCACCGAACTGCCGCTCACCGAGACGCGGGCCGGGCTGCGGCCGACGTCGCCGGACAACGCCCCGCTGCTCGGGCCGACCGCCCTGCCGGGCCTCCATCTGGCGACCGGGCACCACCGCAACGGGGTGCTGCTGACGCCCGTCACCGGTCAGGTCATGGCGACCGTGCTCACGACAGGCGAACTCCCCGACGACGCGCGGCCCTTCACACCGGGCCGTTTCTCCCCCGGCTTCGTGTCCGGCTCGTCGCCGGCCCTCTCCCCCGCCGTCTCCGTAGGTCAGGAGCAGCACGCATGACCGACACCACGCCTTCGTCCGCGCGGGGATCCGTGACCGTGTCGGTGAACGGCGAGGCCCGCGTCCTCGCCGGACCCGTCACCCTCGATGTCCTTGTCGCGACCCTCACCCCCGCCCCGTCGGGCGTCGCCGCCGCGCTCAACGAGACCGTCGTCCCGCGCGGGCGCTGGTCGGCCACCACCCTGTCCGACGGCGACCGCGTCGAAGTCCTCACCGCCGTCCAAGGAGGCTGAGCCAGATGTCCGACGACCGGCTCGTCATCGGCGACTCCGTCCTCGACTCCCGCCTCATCATGGGTACGGGCGGGGCGCCCAGCCTCGACGTACTGGAACGGTCCCTGATCGCGTCCGGCACCGAACTCACCACCGTCGCCATGCGCCGGCTGGACCCCACCGTGCACGGCTCCGTCCTGTCCGTGCTCGACCGGCTGGGCATCCGGGTCCTGCCGAACACGGCGGGCTGTTTCACCGCGGGCGAGGCCGTCCTCACCGCCCGTCTGGCGCGGGAGGCGCTGGGCACCGACTGGATCAAGCTCGAAGTGGTGGCCGACGAACGGACGTTGCTGCCGGACCCGATCGAACTGCTCGACGCCGCCGAGACGTTGGTGGACGACGGCTTCACCGTCCTGCCGTACACGAACGACGATCCGGTGCTGGCCAGGAAGCTGGAGGACGTGGGCTGCGCGGCGATCATGCCGCTCGGTTCCCCGATCGGGTCGGGTCTGGGGATCCGTAACCCGCACAACTTCCAGCTGATCACCGAGCACGCGCGCGTGCCGGTCATCCTGGACGCGGGGGCCGGTACGGCGTCGGACGCCGCGCTCGCCATGGAGCTGGGCTGCGCGGCCGTCATGCTGGCGTCGGCGGTCACCCGCGCCCAGGAGCCCGTCCTGATGGCCGAGGCGATGCGGCACGCGGTCGAGGCGGGCCGGCTGGCCCACCGCGCGGGCCGCATCCCGCGCAGGCACTTCGCCGATGCCTCGTCCCCGACGGAGGGGCTGGCGCGGCTGGACCCGGAGCGGCCGGCGTTCTGACGGCGGTCCCGGGGGGCCGGGGACCGATTGCCGCGATGTGGTGTGTGTGCTGTCACAAGACGGCCCCAGTGGCGTGTCAGGCCTGACCCGGGGCTGCGGGAGTGTCGGTGGCGGCTCGTAGACTCGGCCGGGTGGATACGACGCTCAAGGACCCTCTCGTCGGGCAAGTGCTCGACGGCCGTTACCGCGTCGACGCGCGCATCGCCGTCGGCGGCATGGCGACGGTCTACCGGGCCGTGGACACCCGGCTGGACCGGGTCCTGGCCCTGAAGGTGATGCACCCGGCCCTGGCGACGGACGCCGTCTTCGTGGAGCGTTTCATCCGCGAGGCGAAGTCCGTGGCGCGGCTGGCGCATCCGAACGTGGTCGGGGTCTTCGACCAGGGCGCCGAGGGCGCGTACGTCTATCTGGCGATGGAGTACGTCGAGGGCTGCACGCTGCGGGACGTCCTGCGCGAGCGGGGCGCTCTCCAGCCGCGTGCCGCGCTCGACATCCTGGAGCCGATGCTGGCCGCGCTGGGCGCGGCCCACCGGGCCGGCTTCATCCACCGGGACATCAAGCCGGAGAACGTGTTGATAGGGGACGACGGCCGGGTGAAGGTCGCCGACTTCGGTCTCGTACGGGCCGTCGGCTCGGTCACGAACACCACGGGCACGATCCTCGGCACGGTCTCGTATCTGGCACCGGAGCAGATCGAGTACGGCACGTCCGACACCCGCGTCGACGTGTACGCGTGCGGTGTCGTCCTGCACGAGATGCTGACCGGCGCCAAGCCGCACGGCGGCGACACCCCCGCCCAGGTGCTGTACCTGCATCTGAACGAGGACGTGCCCGCGCCGTCCGCCGCGGTGCCCGGGATGGCGATCGACCTGGACGAACTGGTCGCGGCGGCCACCGCCCGCAATCCGGAGATCCGTCCCGAGGACGCGGTGGCGCTCCTAGCGCTGACCCGCCGGACGCGCGCGGCGCTCGACGACGCGCAGTTGGACGCGGTGCCGCCGCAGGCCACGGCGGCCTCCACGAGGACCGCCCCGGCCGACGCCGGGCCGCAGGACCGCGCGCCGGGCGCGCACGGCGCGGGAGCCGGCCGCACGGGCATCGGCACCGCGTCCGAGCCGTCGCAGGACAGCCACGGCGGCACCGCCGACAGCGGGGCCGGACACTCCCGTAACGCCTCGCTCGCCTCCGTCGCCTCGCACGACGCCTCCGACAGCGCTTCCGCGAGCGGTCTCGGCGACGGCTCCGACGACCGTACGAGCGTGATTCCGCGCCTGGTCCGCCCCCAGGCGGCCTCCGACGGGTCGGATACGCCCGGCCCGTCGGCCGCCTCCTCGGGAGACGGGGTCCGCCGCACCAGCCGGCTCACGATGCCGCCGCCGGGGCCGCCCGCTCCGCCCCATCAGCCGCCGGCGCGCCGCCGGGGCGGGCGTGCCGGCCGCAGACCCCGCAGAGGCGTTCTCACGATCGTGGTGGCCGCGCTGCTGGTGCTCGGTGTGGGCGTCGGCGTCTGGTACATCAACTCGGGGCAGTTCACCCGCGTCCCCTCGCTCCTCGGACAGACCGAGCAGGTCGCGAAGAAGCGCCTGGGCGACGCCGGGCTGGACGCGAAGGTCGAGAAGGACTTCAGCGCGACGTTCGAGCGCGGCACGGTCATGCGCACCGACCCCGAGCCCCGCTCGCGGATCCGGGGCAACGGTTCGGTGACCCTCGTCATCTCGCGCGGCCCGGAGATCGTGCGGGTCCCCGATCTGGCCGGCAAGTCGCTGGCCCACGCCAAGGACGCCCTGAGCGAGGTCGGCCTCGCGCCCGGCGTCATCACCCGGTCCTTCGACGAGGAGACCGACCAGGGCGCCGTCATCCGCTCCCAGCCGAAGGCGGGTACGGAGCTGCGGCCCGACGCCGGAGTGGCGCTGGTCGTCAGCAAGGGCAGGCCGGTCCATATGCCCGACGTGACCGGTCAGTCCGAGGAGGAGGCGACCGCCTCGCTCGAAGACGCGGGACTCGACGTGAAGATCGCGGCCGAGCGGGTCAACTCCCCCGAGGAGGCGGGAGCGGTGGCCGAGCAGTCGGCGAAGGAGGGCAGCAAGCTCGCCCGCGGCGACACCGTCACGCTGACCATCTCCAAGGGCCCGCGGATGATCGCCGTCCCGGACGTCACGGGGAAGTCGATAGACGACGCCAGGACCGAGCTGACGGCGGCGGGCTTCGAGGTGGAGGTCGACCGGAGCTTCCCGTTCCTGGACGACACCGTGTCGAAGCAGTCGGTCGACGGCGGCGAGAAGACGGCCGAGGGCAGCACCATCACCATCACGACCAAGGGAATCTGAGGCTTGACGCTCCCCGACCGCCCGCGCAATCCCGTCGGCGGCCATGTTCCGGTGGCGGGCGGCCTCGCCCGCGTGGGGCTGGCCTGGGCGCGTGACATCGGCGCCGAGACCGTCCAGGTCTTCGTCGCCAATCCACGGGGCTGGGCGACACCGGCCGGGAATCCGGCGCAGGACGAGCAGTTCCGTACGGAGTGCGCCGCCGAGGGCCTGTCGGCGTACATCCACGCGCCGTATCTGATCAATTTCGGCTCCCACACGCCGGAGACGGCCGAGCGGTCCGTGGACTCGCTGCGGCACAGCCTCCGCCGGGGCCGGGAGATCGGCGCCCTGGGCGTCGTCGTGCACACCGGTTCGGCGACCGGCGGACGGCCGCGCGAGGTGGCCCTGGCGCAGGTACGGGAGCGGATGCTGCCGCTCCTCGACGAGCTGACGCACGACGACGACCCGTATCTGCTGCTGGAGTCGACAGCGGGGCAGGGCTCCTCGCTCTGCTCACTGGCCGAGGACTTCGGTCCGTATTTCGACGCGCTCGACTCGCATCCCAGACTCGGCATCTGCCTCGACACGTGCCACATCTTCGCGGCGGGCCACGATCTGGCCGCGCCCGGCGGGACGCACCGGACGCTGGACGAGTTGGTGGGAACGGTGGGTCCGGGGAGGCTGAGGCTGATCCACGCCAACGACTCCAAGGATGTGTCGGGCGCGCGCAAGGACCGGCATGTGAACGTCGGCGCGGGTCATATCGGCGAGGCGCCGTTCCGGGCGCTGTTCTCGCATCCGGCGACCGAGGGGGTGCCGTTGGTGATCGAGACGCCCGGCGGCAAGGAGGGGCACGCGGCGGATGTGGCCCTGCTGAAGAAGCTGCGCGAGGACGGACGGCCCTGAGGCGGAGCCGGCCCTACAGCTCCGGGCCGTCCCCGGGGCCCTCCTGGTACGAATAGCGCTGCTCGCCCCAGGGGTCGCCGATGTTGTGATAGCCGCGCTCCTCCCAGAAGCCGCGGCGGTCGGCGGTCATGTATTCCACGCCCCGGACCCATTTCGGGCCCTTCCACGCGTACAGATGCGGCACGACGAGCCGCAGCGGAAATCCGTGTTCGGCGGTGAGGAGTTCGCCGCCTTTGTGCGTGGCGAAGACGGACCGTTCCGATGTGAAGTCGTCCAGCCGGATATTGGCGCTGTATCCGTACTCGGCCCAGACCATGACATGGGTGACGCTCGGTGCCGGCGGAGCCAGTTCCAGGAGCGTACGGGCGAGTACGCCGCCCCATTCGGCCCCGAGCATGCTGAATTTTGTCACGCAATGCAGATCGGCGACGACTGTCGAGAACGGCAGCGCCGAGAACTCCTCGTGATTCCAGCAGCGCTTGTCGCCGTCGGCCGTGGCGCCGAAGACCCGGAACTCCCAGCGGTCCGGCTTGAACTTGGGCACAGGCCCGTAATGGGTGACCGGCCAGCCCCGTTGGAGCCGCTGCCCCGGTGGGAGCCCGGACTGCGCCGACTCCCGCTCTTCCCGGCTTTCCGGCTGACCCATGCCTTCCATGGTGACAGACCGCGAAGGGTGGTCATGACCAGGTACGGCCCGATTCCGGCAACTGCTACTAAGTAGGGCCTTACTGGACGCCCTTCTGGCACGGTGCGAGGATGCGCGCATCCTGGCCAGTCCCCGTGTGGAAGGAGCCTCTGCGATGCAGGGCGACCCCGAGGTCATCGAGTTCCTCAATGAGCAGCTGACCGCCGAATTGACCGCGATCAACCAGTACTTCCTGCATGCCAAAATGCAGGAGAACTTCGGTTGGACGAAGCTCGCGAAGTACACACGGGCCGAGTCGTTCGACGAAATGAAGCACGCGGAGATCCTGACCGACCGGATTCTCTTCCTGGACGGTCTGCCGAATTATCAGCGGCTTTTCCATGTACGTGTGGGACAGACCGTCACCGAGATGTTCAACGCCGACCGGCAGATCGAGGTGGAGGCGATCGACCGGCTGCGGCGCGGTGTCGAGGTGATGCGGGCCAAGGGCGACATCACCTCGGCGAAGATCTTCGAGTCGATCCTCAAGGACGAGGAGCACCACATCGACTATCTCGACACCCAGCTGGATCTGGTCGAGAAGCTCGGTGAGGCGCTGTACATCGCCCAGCTGATCGAGCAGCCGGACAGCTGACGGTAGGTCGGCGGGCTGACGGACGGGCCTCGGCGGACCGGTGTGTCAGGCGGCTTCCCGGCCCACGGACGTGGCCCGTCCCGCGGACGTGGCCGCCGCTCGTACGACGGCGGACTGCGCGGCAGCCGCCTGCACGAGGGCCGACTGCGCGACCGCCGTCTCCGCCACCGTGGTCTCCACGGCCGCCGTCCCCAGCAGTTCGCGGCGCGGGCAGCCGCCACGGCCGAGGATCGACTGGATGCTGCGTACGCACGAACCGCAGTCCGTGCCGGCCTTCGAGGCCGAGGCGATCTGGCGGGGGGTGCACGCACCCGCCTCCGCGTGTTCCCTGACCTGCTTCTCGGTGATGCCGAAGCATGAGCAGACGTACACGCGGTTCACCTCCGGGCGGGATCGTTCGGTCGGCGCCGCCCCGTTTCGAACGGTGAGGCAAACCTAACCTTACCTGTCGTCCGGCGCGCGCGACAGTCCCCCATACGTGGGTGGGGCGCGGATCACATCGCGATCCGCGCCCCACCGTGCGTACTGCTCCGCGTCCCCGACGCGGCTACGACAACGCCCTACTGCGCGCGGTACATCTCCGCGACCAGGAAGGCCAGATCGAGCGACTGGCTGCGGTTGAGCCGGGGGTCGCAGGCCGTCTCGTACCGCTGGTGCAGGTCATCGACGAAGATCTCGTCGCCGCCGCCCACACACTCGGTGACGTCCTCACCGGTCAGCTCGACATGGATGCCGCCCGGGTGCGTGCCGAGGCCCTTGTGGACCTCGAAGAAGCCCTTGACCTCGTCGAGCACGTCGTCGAACCGGCGGGTCTTGTGGCCGGACGCCGCCTCGAAGGTGTTGCCGTGCATCGGGTCGGTCACCCACGCCACGGTCGCGCCGGACGCGGTGACCTTCTCGACCAGCTCGGGGAGCTTGTCCCTGACCTTGTCGGCGCCCATCCGGACGATGAAGGTCAGCCGGCCGGGCTCGCGCTCGGGGTCGAGCCGGTCGATGTAGCTGAGCGCGTCGTCCACCGTCGTCGTCGGGCCGAGCTTGATGCCGATCGGGTTGGCGATCTTCGAGGCGAACTCGATGTGCGCGCCGTCGAGTTGACGGGTGCGCTCACCGATCCAGACCATGTGCCCGGAGACGTCGTACAGCTTGCCGGTGCGTGAGTCGACGCGGGTCAGCGCCGACTCGTAGTCGAGGAGCAGCGCCTCGTGCGAGGAGAAGAACTCGACCGTACGGAACTCCGCCGGGTCGGTGCCGGCCGCCTTCATGAAGTTCAGCGCGTTGTCGATCTCGCGGGCGAGCCGCTCGTAACGCTGGCCGGACGGGGACGACTTCACGAAGTCCTGGTTCCAGGCGTGCACCTGGCGCAGGTCCGCGTAGCCACCGGTGGTGAAGGCGCGGACCAGGTTGAGCGTCGCGGCGGACGCGTTGTACATCCGCTTCAGACGCTCGGGGTCCGGGGTCCTCGCCTCCTCGGTGAAGGCGAAGCCGTTGACGGAGTCGCCGCGGTAGGTGGGCAGCGTCACACCGTCGCGCGTCTCGGTGGGCTTGGAGCGCGGCTTCGAGTACTGGCCGGCGATCCTGCCCACCTTCACCACCGGCACCGACGCCGCGTAGGTGAGGACCGCGCCCATCTGGAGCAGGGTCTTGAGCTTGCTGCGGATCTGCTCGGCGGACACGCCGTCGAAGGCCTCGGCGCAGTCGCCGCCCTGGAGCAGGAACGCCTCGCCCTTGGCGACGGCCCCCATCCGGGCGCGCATCTGGTCGCACTCACCCGCGAAGACGAGCGGCGGATAGCTTTCGAGCTCCGCGACGGCGGCGCGCAGGGCCTCGGCATCGGGATACTCGGGCTGCTGCGCCGCGGGGAGGTCTCGCCAGGTCGCCTGTGCGGCGGGTGCTCGGGTGTCAGCGTTCACGGTCACGCGGACAACATTACGGGGTCCCGGCAGCCGCCCATGCCCTCTCTCAGTGACTGAGACGGCCGTCCGGGGTCGTCCCACGGGCGGCCGATGTCGGTTATGCTCCGCGGCATGTTGGCGCAGCTGAACCAGGCTTGGTGGTGGACCGCACATCCGGCGGTCCGCTGATTCACGCGCGCAACACCGAATCGCAAGGCCGCCCGAGGGGCGGCCTTCCGTGTTTCCCGGCCTGTCGGCCGGCACGGACCGGGAATCGGGGCCGTTCCTCCCTCTCCTCCGGAAGGGACACACCCCGTATGCGCGACACAGAGACCAGCAGGCTCCTGACGAGACTCCTCGCCGACGACGGCCCGCCGTTCGCCCTGCTGCGCCGCCGGACACCGGGGCGGGACCACGACCTGGTGGAACTGCTCGTCGGCGACGTGCACGAGGCGACGCGGCTGGCCGACATCCCCGCCGACGACGAGCGCCCCTCGCTCGCGCTCGTGCCGTTCCGGCAGATCCGGGAGCGCGGCTTCGAGGCGCACGACGACGGCACGCCCCTGTCGGTGCTGGTCGCCGACGAGACGTACGAGCTGCCGCTCGCCGACGTCCTCACATCTCTGCCCGCGCACCGGGTCCGGGTCGAGGACGGCGCCTTCGACATCGACGACGAGCGGTACGCGGAGATCGTCCGGCGCGTCGTCGAGGACGAGATCGGCCGCGGCGAGGGCGCCAACTTCGTCATCCGCCGGACCTTCGAGGGCCGGATCCCCGGCTTCGGGCGCGCCGACGCGCTCGCGCTCTTCCGGCGGCTGCTGGCCGGCGAGCGGGGCGCGTACTGGACCTATGTGGTGCACACCGGAGAGAGGACTCTGGTCGGGGCGAGTCCCGAGGTGCATGTGCGGATGAGCGGGGGCACGGTCGTGATGAATCCCATCAGCGGCACGTTCCGCTATCCGCCCGAGGGGCCGACCACCGAGGCGCTGCTGGAATTCCTCGACGACCGCAAGGAGACCGACGAGCTGTCGATGGTCGTCGACGAGGAACTCAAGATGATGTGCACCGTCGGTGACATGGGCGGGGTGGTGATCGGCCCCCGTCTCAAGGAGATGGCCCATCTCGCGCACACGGAGTACGAGTTGAGGGGGCGCAGCTCGCTCGACGTCCGCGACGTGCTGCGGGAGACGATGTTCGCCGCGACCGTCACGGGATCGCCGGTGCAGAACGCCTGCCGCGTCATCGCGCGGTACGAGCCGCCGGGGCCGGACGGTGTCGGGCGCGGCTACTACGCCGGCGCGCTGGCCCTCGTCGGCCGGGACGCGGGCGGGGCACAGACCCTCGACTCGCCCATCCTGATCCGGACGGCCGACATCGACGCCGACGGCGGGCTGCGGGTGCCGGTGGGGGCGACGCTCGTACGGCACTCCGACCCGGCGGGCGAGGTCGCCGAGACCCATGCCAAGGCCGCGGGGGTGCTCACGGCGCTGGGGGTGCGCACCGGGCGGCCGGGCGGCGCCTCCGTACGGAGGTTGCTCGCCGACGACCCGCGGGTCCGGGCAGCGCTGGACTCGCGGCGGGCCCAGCTGGCGCCGTTCTGGCTGAAGATGCGGGAGCGGTCGGCGTCGCTGACGGGCCACGCGCTGGTCATCGACAGCGAGGACACCTTCACGGCGATGCTCGCGCACCTGCTGCGGTCGGCGGGCCTGGAGGTGACGGTGCGGCGGTACGACGAACCGGGCCTCCGTGAGGAGGCGGTGCTCGCGCACCGGGGGCCGGTGGTGCTCGGCCCGGGGCCGGGCGATCCGTCGGACGCCGGCGATCCCCGGATGCGGACGCTGCGGGCGCTGACCTCCGTACTGCTGCGTGAACACCGGGACGGGCTGCTGGGCGTCTGCCTCGGCAACGAACTCATCGCGGCGGAGCTGGGTCTCAGGACGGCGCGCAAGCGGCTGCCGTATCAGGGCGCGCAGACCCGGATCGAGCTCTTCGGCAGGACGGAGACCGTCGGCTTCTACAACAGCTTCACGGCCCGCTGCGACGACGCCGAGGCGGCGGAGCTGGGGGCTCGGGGGATCGAGGTGGGCCGGGACGGCGCGGGTGAGGTGCACGCGCTGCGGGGACCGGGCTTCGCCGGGGTGCAGTTCCACCCGGAGTCCGTACTGACTCTGCGCGGCCCGGAGATCGTCGCCGGTCTCGTCGCGGGCGCGATGCGCGGGAGTGGGTCGGAGCGCCGGCGGGAGGGCGTACCGGAGGTCTAGGGCGTGTTCGCGAAGTAGCGCCGTCCGCCCGTAGGGCGGGGCGCGCGCCCCGCCGCGGAGCGGCTGATGTCTCGTCGGTGCGGTGCGTCGCAAGGCGGAGGATCGGCGTTGTGGATGGACCGGCCGTATTCGGTCGATTCCGACAACGCGGGGGGGCACCTCCCGTGGCCCCCTGGGGCCTACGGGGGAGAGGTGCCGTCCAGCCGCCGCAGGCCAGGCGGGACTTCGCGGACACGGCCCAGGGACGTCCCGCAGCGCCGGACGGGCCGGTCTCGGCCCGTCCGGCGGGTGAAAGGCACCGCGCGCCGAGCGGTCAGCCGAAGAAGACGCCGACCTCTTCGTAAAGCTCCGGCTGGACGGTCTTGAGTTCCGCTATCGCCTCGGAGATCGAGACCCGCACGATGTCCGTGCCGCGCAGGGCGACCATCTTGCCGAAGTCGCCGTCCCGCACGGCCTCGATCGCGTGCAGCCCGAATCGCGTGGCCAGCCAGCGGTCGAACGCGCTCGGCGTGCCGCCGCGCTGCACATGGCCGAGGACCGTGGTCCGTGCCTCCTTGCCGGTGCGCTTCTCGATCTCCTTGGCCAGCCACTCGCCGACGCCCGACAGCCGGACATGGCCGAAGGAGTCCAGCGTCCCGTCCTTGAGGATCACCTCGCCGTCCTTGGGCATCGCGCCCTCGGCGATGACGACTATCGGCGCGTAAGACGCCTTGAAACGCGACGTCACCCAGGCGCAGACCTGGTCGACGTCGAAGCGCTGCTCCGGGATGAGGATGACGTTCGCGCCGCCCGCGAGGCCCGAGTGCAGGGCGATCCAGCCCGCGTGCCGCCCCATCACCTCGCAGACGAGGACGCGCATGTGCGACTCGGCGGTGGTGTGGAGGCGGTCGATCGCCTCCGTCGCGATGCCGACCGCCGTGTCGAACCCGAAGGTGTAGTCGGTCGCCGAAAGGTCGTTGTCAATGGTCTTGGGCACGCCCACACAGGGCACACCGTGTATGTCGGAGAGCTGGGCCGCCACGCCCAGGGTGTCCTCGCCGCCGATCACGACGAGAGCGTCGACCTCGCTGCTCGCGAGGTTCTCCTTGATCCGGCGGATGCCGTCCGACTCCTTGAGCGGATTGGTGCGCGAGGATCCGAGGATGGTGCCGCCGCGGGGCAGGATGCCTCGCACGGTGGGGATGTCGAGCCGTACGGTGTCGCCTTCCAGCGGTCCGCGCCAGCCGTCCCGGAAGCCGGTGAACTCGTATCCGTACTCCTGGACGCCTTTGCGCACGATGCCTCGAATGACCGCATTGAGCCCTGGGCAGTCGCCGCCCCCGGTCAATACTCCGACCCGCATGGAAACACTTCCCTTCGCCGTCGGTGACGCACCTGAGCCACGCCTGAGTGACACAGGTCACCCCGGCATGGTGCGCAGGGTCATTTCCGTTGCACCAGAGGGCGGCGGGAGGTGGTTGCGGGACGGCGGCGGGCCGGGCGGGCGTTCACACGTCGTCGAGGCCGCGCTCGATCGCGTACCGCACCAGCTCAACGCGGTTGTGGAGCTGGAGCTTGCCGAGGGTGTTCTGTACGTGGTTCTGCACCGTGCGGTGCGAGATGACCAGGCGCTCGGCGATCTGCTTGTACGAGAGCCCCTTGGCGACCAGGCGCAGCACCTCGGTCTCGCGCTCGGTCAGCTGCGGCACCTTGGGGTCGTCGGACGCCACGGGCGCGGGCTCGGAGGCGAGCCTGCGGTACTCGCCGAGGACCAGGCCGGCGAGTCCGGGGGTGAAGACCGGGTCGCCGACGGCGGTGCGCCGTACGGCGTCGGTCAGTTCGGCCGTACTGGCCGACTTCAGCAGATAGCCGGTGGCACCCGACTTCACCGCTTCCAGTACGTCGGCGTGCTCGCCGCTCGCCGAGAGGACCAGGACCCGCAGGCCGGGCTGGGAGCCGACGAGTTCCTTGCAGACCTGGACGCCGGGCATGCCGGGCAGGTTGAGGTCGAGGACGATCACGTCCGGGGTGGTGGCGGTCGCCCGGCGCACCGCCTGGGGGCCGTCACCGGCTGTCGCCACGACCTCGAAGCCGGCCTCGGCCAGGTCGCGGGCGACCGCGTCGCGCCACATGGGGTGGTCGTCCACGACCATCACTCGTGTCGGACCGGCCACGGCGCCGGCCGTGTCGCCCTCGTTCTTCCGCGTCTGCTCGCTCATCGCTCCGCCTTCCCCCGTGGAACCGGTGAAACCCGTGGAACCTTCAACTCGACCTCCGTGCCCTGGCCCGGGACCGAGATCAGCTCGGCCGTACCGCCCAGCTCCCGCAACCGCCCCCGGATCGACAGGGCGACACCGAGCCGCCCCTCCCCCTCGGCCTGCGCCAGCCGGCCCTCCGGGATGCCGGGGCCGTCGTCCCTGACCGTCACGATCACCTCGTCCGGCGAGTCCTCGACCAGGATCCAGGACCGCGCGCCGTCACCGGCGTGCTTGCGGACATTGTCCAGGGCGGCGTTCACGGCGGCGGCCAGCTCCCTGGCGGCCGGGGGCCGGAGCAGGACGGGGGCGCCCGGCTCGGCGAGCGTCACCGCGGAGCCGGCGAGCGGCGCCAGCAGCGTACGCAGATCCCACAACTCGGCCCCGCCGACGCCCTCGCCGTCGCTCCCGGCGTCGCTTCCACCCTCGTACTCCGCGTCGTCGATCGTGCGCACCACCGCCCCCAGCGAGGCGTCCTCGGAGGCGCGCGTGGTCGGCACGAGACCGCTGGAGACGAGTGTCCGCAGGGCGACCTCCTGCTCCCCGGCCATCCGGCCCAGCTCCGCCGCCTCGCCGCCGAGGGCCGTACCGCGCCGCTGCACCATCGCCAGGACCTGGAGCACGCTGTCGTGGATGTCGCGCGCCAGGCGCTCGCGTTCCCGGGTGGCCGCCTCGATCTCCAGGGCGCGCGCCAGGGTGCGTTCGGAGGCGCGGGCGACCTCCACGATGTAGCCGATCGCGATGGACGCCACCCACACCAGCAGCACGTTGTGCAGGGTGTCCCGGCTGGGGTTGCCGCGCCCGACCAGGTTGGCGACGGCGACCAGCGAGGAGGCGAAGGCCGCCCAGCGCCAGCCGCCCTTGACGGCGAAGGCGAGGACGGCGCCCGCGGTCCATATGCTCGGCAGGGTGGGGCCGTCCTCGTACCGCGCCTGTACGTCGGCCACCGGGGTGAGCAGGACGCCGGCGAGGGCGAGGGTGAGGTCGACGCCGAGGAAGCGCTTGGTGCAGCTGACGGCGTTGGCCACCTTGGGCAGCGTGGCGACCGTCCACACGACGACGACGGCGAGGTACGTGGCCGCGACCCAGGGGCGTTCGAACTTGTCGCGCGCGAAGGCGGCGATGAGGACCGCGTAGACCATGGTCAGCAGGCGGTACGCGGTGAGCGCGCGCCACAGCGGCTGCTCGACCGACATCCGTACGACCCGTTCACGTCCGGCCACGTGTCCCCCTCCCTGGTACTCCCTGATTCACGGATTCCTCCCGGGCGCCGCTCGCCGGACGGACCTGATCAGCCCGTCTTCCCGGTCTTCTCCGCTTTCTCCGCCTTCTCGGCCTTCGCCTTCTCCGCCTTCGCCTCTTCGGCGATCTTGCGCTTGGCCGCCGTCGCGTAGATGTCGACGTACTCCTGGCCGGAGAGCTTCATGATCTCGTACATGACCTCGTCGGTCAGCGAACGCAGGATGAAGCGGTCGCCCTCCATGCCTTGGTAGCGGCTGAAGTTGAGCGGCTTGCCGATCCTGATCCCCGGCCGCATCAGCTTCGGCACCACCGTCCCCGGCGGCTGGATCTTCTCCGTGTCGATCATGGCGACCGGGATCACGGGCGCGCCGGTGGCGAGCGCCACGCGCGCGAGGCCGCCGGGCTTGCCCCGGTAGAGCCGGCCGTCGGGCGAGCGCGTGCCCTCCGGGTAGATGCCGAAGAGTTCACCGCTCTCCAGTACCGCCATGCCGCTCTTGATGGCCGCCTCGCCCGCGCCGCGCCCGCCGGAGCGGTCGACCGGCAACTGGCCGACACCCTTGAAGAACGCGGCCGTGAGCCGCCCCTTCACACCCGGCGAGGTGAAGTACTCCGCCTTGGCGATGAAGGTGACCTTCCGGGTCAGGACGGCCGGGAGGAAGAACGAGTCCGAGAAGGAGAGATGGTTGCTCGCGAGGATCGCCGGCCCCTCGTCGGGAATGTTCTCGATGCCCTCCACCCAGGGCCGGAAAGCAAGCTTGAGCGAGCCTCCGATGGAGAACTTCATCGCGCCGTAGATCAACTCGGGTGCCTCCTGTGTGCTGTCGACCGACCTTAACCCGCGGGGGGCGCGCGGGTTCCGTCCTGGGGCGCCGACGGCTCTGGTCGGTGTCGGTCCGGTCGCGTACGGTGAAGTACCACTCCCAGACTCACGAACAGGAGACCCTGTGCCGGTCCTTCCTGGAGCCGAGCCGTACCGCCACGAGGGCGGAGAGGTCGGCGTCCTCCTCTGCCACGGATTCACCGGTTCCCCGCAGTCGCTGCGCCCGTGGGCCGAGTATCTGGCCGCCCGGGACCTCACCGTGTCGCTGCCGCTGCTCCCCGGGCACGGCACCCGCTGGGAGGACATGCAGATCACCGGCTGGCAGGACTGGTACGCGGAGGTGGACCGGGCGCTGCGGGAGCTGGGCGAGCGGTGCGAGCGGGTCTTCGTCTTCGGTCTCTCCATGGGCGGGACGCTGGCGCTGCGGCTCGCCGCCAAGCACGGGCACGCGGTCAGCGGCGTCGCCGTCGTCAACCCGGGAAACAAGGTGCACGGCCTTTCGGCGTACGCCCTGCCGCTCGCCCGTCATCTCGTCCGGACGACGAACGGCCTGCGCAGCGACATCGCGCTGGAGGGCAGCGAGGAGGTCGGTTACGACCGGGTCCCGCTGCACGCGGCGCACTCGCTGCGGAATTTCTTCCGGCTGGTGGACGGGGAGCTGCCCCAGGTCACCCAGCCGCTGCTGCTGATGCGCAGCCCGCGTGACCATGTCGTGCCCCCGGCCGACTCGGCGCGGATCCTCGGCCGGGTGTCGTCGACCGACATCCGGGAGGTCGTCCTGGAACAGAGCTACCACGTGGCGACGTTGGACCACGATGCGGAGCGGATTTTCGAGGAGAGTCACGCGTTCATCGGCCGACTCGCTCCGAACGTCGGGAAGAAGGGGAGCACAACCGGTGGCTGAGCATGACGCGGACCGCGAGCCGCAGCCGATCGACGAGGACGCCGCGTGGGCGGCGATCGTCGCGGGGTACGGGGAGGAGCCGGCCGATCCGCCGGGTGCCAAGCCCTTCAAGTCGGTCGAGGACCTGGCGCTCCTGGAGAGCGACCGGAACAGCAGCGAGCCCGCGACCCCCAAGGACAAGGGGTCCGGGACCACGAAGGCGGACCTGGGGCCGGTGAACCGGTCGGACGCCGGGCCGGACACGAAGCCGGACACCGCCGCCGGCACCAAGCCGGACACGGCCGGGGCCGACGCCGAATCGGCCGTGGCACCCGCGCCGGTGCCCGAGCCCGCGCGTGAGCCGGACGCCAAGCCCGACAAGCCCTCGCTCGGCAGCTCGATCGTCTTCGCGCCCGGCGTGGCCGACGGCGGGCCGCGCGACTACTCGGTGGCGGAGCCCAAGGACGACGACCTCGACGACAGCGACGAGGGCCACTTCGTACCGCCCGAGCCGCCGCCGCTGCCCGAGGCCGATGTCACGGCCAAGTTCGCCTGGCTCGCGGTGATCGGCGGCCCGGTGCTCATGCTCCTCGCCGTGCTGTTCCAGTGGGAGATGACCTGGTGGCTGACGACGGTCTGTATCGGCGGCTTCCTGGGCGGTTTCGCCACGCTGGTGGCGCGCATGCAGCATGACGACGACGAGGGGGACGATCCGGGCCGCGGCGCGGTCGTCTGACCGGCGCACGTCCTGACCTGCGTCTGTCCCGTACACAGCTCCGTGTCCGCCCTGACGCGGCGCCAGTCCTGACACGGCTCGCGTCCCGTCCAGGGCGCCCATCCTGACCCCGCGTCGGATCCGACGCGGGGTCAAGCTCCCTTTCGGGAGCGGTGGTTCACGACGCGGGCACCCGCAGGGCGGCCAGCACCGGAAGGTGGTCCGTCGCCGCCCGCAGGTCGCCCGGCTCGACGCCCGGCAGGCCCAACGGCACTCCGCAGCCCAGCACTTCGACACCCTCGGTCGTGAAGATCGCGTCGATGCGCTGGTGCGGATCGGCGGGTGTCGAGGTGTACTCGCTCCCCCACGGCTTGACCGCCCAGGCGTCCCGAAGCTCCCCCGCGATCCGCCGGAACGAACGCCCCTGCGGCCGGTCGTTGAGATCGCCCGCCACGATCGTGTGCGGCACGTCCATCGCCCGGACCCGGTCGAGCAGCATCCCCGCCTGGGCGAGGCGCTCGTCGGCCCGCAGGCTGAGATGGCAGCTGAGCAGCCCGACGCGGGCGCCGCCGATCCGTACGACGGCCGTGGCGAAACCGCGCCGGTGCAGTCCCGGTGTGAGCGGCAGCAGTACGTCCTCCGTACGCTCCACGGTCGCGCGCAGCGAGCACAGCAGCAGCGGGCCCGCGGCGGTGCCGCCGCCGCTGAGGACGACGAGATCGGTCCGGGCGGCCAGCCACGCGGCGCGCTTGCGCCAGCGGAAGAAGCGCGGTGCCTCCTGGGCGAGGACCAGATCGGGCTCACAGGCCCGGATCACCCGGGCCAGCGCCTCGCAGTCGTCGCGCATGGAGCGGATGTTGTAGCTGAGCACCCGGATCACGGCCGAACCGTCGGGCTCGGTACGGGAGTCGGGCAGCGAAATCATGGGGACGGGTCCACCCTGTCCACTCACCGGAGTCGTCACCGGTCCACGATAGGCCAACGCCCGCCGCGCCCTTGAGGGG
>NZ_JBHUZM010000123.1:0-23047 GCF_042667665.1 Streptomyces sp. NPDC057307
ACGAGGCCGATCCTCCGCCTTGCGATGCACCGCACCAGACGCCGCAGGCCCCGCCCTACGGGCGGACGGCGCTACTTTGAAGACAGGCCCTAGGGCTCCCTTGTCCTGGGGCTCCTTCGGATCTCCTGGGGCTCCCGGCTCCCTTTCGGACCCCGCCGTGTTCGCGAGCCCCTCAGCCCCTCAGCCCTGCAGAGCGGCGAGCCGTTCGGCGGCCTTGCGACGCTGTGGCTGGAGGGTGTCCACGAGGACCCCGGAACCCTTGCCGGGGGCATAGGTCCAGGCGCGAATCTCCGCCGCGACCTTGGTGAGCCGCTCGTCGTTCGGCGGGACGTCGATGTAGAACAGCGACTCGTCCGGGACGCGGTCGTCGCCGCCCCAGCGCACCACTCCCCCGCACTCCGCGAGGATGTCCCGGATCACCAGTTCCTCCATGGGATAGAAGCCGCCGGCGGCACCGGAGGGGTACGAGCCGGGCCGGATCCGTACGGCCGTACCGGAAGCCAGGTTGGACTCCGCCAGCCGCTCGCGTACGGAGCCCGGCGAGCGCCAGCCGATGACCTCGCCGTCGCGGAGGGCGTCGATCTCGTAGTGGAAGCGGCTGATCACATGGACGAGGACCGTCTCGACGTCTGCCATACGCATGGCGACACCGTCGAGAGGAACCCCGCTCACCTTTCTGGTGTAGATATGACCGTGGTCGTCCACGATCTTTTCCATCTCCCATCCGTTCTTCGACGGAACGCCGGTCAGGACGCGTCTGTTGCGTTCCTGCGCCTTCCGTATCTGCTTGCGGATCTCGTCCGAATCGGGAGCCCTGCCCGCCGCGTTGGCGGGAAAGGACAGCAACGGCGAGCCGACAGCGACGCCGGCCGCCACGAACGCGATACGCCGCAGGGCGGCGCGGCGAGAAAGTTCCACAGTCACTTCTTCGTCTCCTCGTGCTGGTGGTGGGAACGTCTGGCGAGCATCAACGCGGCGGCGGAAACTCCGAGGATCCCCGTCGCCGGGTTCACATATCCGGGCACGACGGCTTGGAATGTCTGCCCGCCTACGACGCGGCACTTGAAACGCAAGGGAACGAATTGATACTCGTATCCCTCGACGAGTTGGGCCCGCTCCGACCCCAACGCCTCTTCACACGCCCGGGCCTGGTTGCTCTCATCCAGCAACACGAGATGGAGCACACCCCAGGTGTACATTCCGATCGCGCCGGCCCAGGCCAGTGCGACGGCACCCTTGACGGCGGTGTGCGTGGTCCGCCTGTCGCCGGTGCGGGCCAGCAGCAGCACCCCGCGGATGACGAGCCACGGCGTCACGACGACGCCGGTCAGGCTCAACAGGAGCACAAGGGGTATGTAGACGTCGTTCGAAGCGTCGATCATGGGCCAGAGCCTGTCAGAAGTTTCGGGAGATCGAGTTGTACTTCTCCATGATCTGGTAGAGCCCCATGCGCTGCTTGGCGTGGTCCTTCGCCTCTTGGTTCGTTCCCTGGTACCGGCGGAGAACTTCGAAGATCTCGCTCTCCGTGTAGTCCAGACGCATGGTGCGCAGCGGTTCCTCATCGACGACGGCGCCCGGCGCCCCGTCCGCGTTCCACAAATGGATCAGCGGGACGGTGGACATGGCGAACTGATGATCCTTCCGAAGATCGTCCCAAATGTTGTACTTGTGCTCGTCGTTGTTGACGTCGCGAATGCTGCCTTCCGCGTAACCCATCTGAATGGCGTGATTCCAGGCCCGGATGGCTGTCGCCCCGAAGATCTGACAGGTGCCGGTGGAACTGTCCTTGAAGGGCCCTCCCGCGAGGAACGCGGCAGCGATGGCTATGTCCGCGGCGATGTCGACCGGGTCGACGTGTCGCATCTCCCAGTACGCGCTGGTCTGGATGAGCGCCTTCCGCATCTTGTACCGGTAGGCGTACAGGGTGGAATCCGTGTCGTAACCGACGACCACTCTCTCGAAGCACTGCTCGTGGGAGTACGTTTTCTGGCCGCCGTCGTTGGGGAATCCGATCGACTGCATGTACTTGCCCACATCCGTCATCATCGCCGAGAGGACGGAGGAGTGAAGATTGGTGTCCGGCAGAGGGCTACGGGGCGCGTTGAACGAGCTCTGTCCGGTGTCGCGCCCCGAGGCGATATTGATATCGATGTTGATCGCCCCGTCACCCGAGCCGATCGTACGGGTCACTATCTGGTCGTAGGCCCAGTTCTCCGGCAGCGGATAGCCGAAGTTCCCGGAGAATCCGGAGGACATGTCGGAGACGAACGAGGCGGTGGCGTGGCCGGCCTCGGAGACACGGGTACACACGTTGCGCGGCCCGTATACGCCGATCTTGAACCGGTCGCCGTCGTCCGCGACCGCGTCCACGATGCCCTTGAAGTGCGGCAGGACGCTGTTGGTGACGTCCTCGTTCAGGGCGTCGAAGTCGACAGCGAAGAAGATCCGCGTCCCCGTCTTGAAGCCGTGGTCCAGTGCCGCGTTGATCCCGGCCTGGGCAGCCGCACGGCCCTGGGGGTAGCTGAAGTCGGAGGCGTCGCGCCCGAAGGTCTGATAGATCGGGAAGCAGCGCAGTCCGTTCGCCGCGATGGTCTGGAGTTCGCCGGGCTGGATCGCCTTGTGCTTCAGGTCATCACTCGGCGTCGGGTCCGGGTTGGTGAGGTAGCGGCCGAGATACGTGATGCCCTGCGCCTTCAACGTCGCGGCGCGCGCCGGGGTGATCAGGGTGACGCCGTCGCAGGCTTCGCCGTTGCGGGACTGATCACCGTACGAGACCAGGAGAGAGGCCCAGGTCGAGAAGTTGCCGGTGCCGGTGACGGGGAGTTTCACGAAGGACTGGAAGGCGGAGACGGCCGAGGCGAGGGCGCTGGTGAAGGTGGTCGTGAAGGCCACGGGACGCTGGTTGAGGACCATGCCCGCCGAGAACAGCTGCACCCAGGGGCCGGAGCTGCCGGTGGCCACGGTGTGGTTCTTGAGTCCGCTCTGGGTGCCCGGCCCGAAGACGCCGTTGGCCGTTCCGTCCGCCATGCCGAGTTCGTACTGGACGGCGAACAGCATGGACTTGGCGACATCACGTGAGTGATGACCGTCGGCCGGGATGATGAAGTAGTCCCTGCGGCCGACGTACGACCCGTTCAGCCACCTCTGCACGGCTTGGACGGTGTCCGAGCCGCCGTTGACGGTGACGTAGGCGTCCATGTTGAGAAGGCCCTTGAACACCTTCGGCACCAGATTGCCGCCGGGATAGGTGAAGTCCACGCCCATGTTCTGCTTCAGCCTCGTGACCGACGAGACCACCCGGGAGTTGTAGGTCCCGTCGATGTCACCGCCGTCGTAACCCTTGCAGTAAAGGGCCGACTGGATGATCTTGGCGAAGTTCTGGGAGGGCACCGTGCCGCTGTTGAGAGCCGGATACTTCGACTGGAGCGTGGACAACGTGGTGGGGCCGAAGGTGTCGGAGAGAGACGCGATGCCGAGTTCGTACTGGAGGGCACGGGTGAGGGCGAACATCATCGACCAACTGGTCACCCCGGTCTCCGGGATGCGGTCGATGCCGAGCTTCCCCCCGTAGACACCATTGATGAACTGCTGCGCCGTGCGAACCATTTCATCGGCCATTTCAGGCTCCTCTCGGTCACGGTCTGGTGTCTGCCCCGTCCGGAGCGGCGGGCGACCGCGGGCAGGGCCGGCACGCTCTCGGGCGGGGAGACGGAGCTGTGGTTCTCCGCGGCCGCGTCCATCGCGACCACGAGTCAGGGGCGGGGACGCGTTACCGTGCCCCCGCCCCTCGGAGTCGTACGAGTGGCTGCTCGTCCCGTACGACTCGGGCAAGCCTCAAGGGCTCGCAGGACTGAAGAAGACCGACGTCGGCAGGCGGATGGACGGACTCCGCACCCGCCGACATCGGATTTACCACACACAGCACACACCGCAGGAACCGGAAAGCCTCACGGATTTCTGCGGCGGGCCCGGAATTCCCGGCTAATTACACGGGGTCGAGCCGCGCGACGCGTCGACGACGACGCTACCGCCGGTGGAACTGCTGCTGGACCTCATGTACGAATAGACCGTGCCGCAGTAACCCTTGTTCTGGTAGACCGGTCCCGCATACGTGCTGAAGCTGCCGAAGTCCTGAACACTCGGCGTGTCCGTGTAATTGTCGTTCAAACGAACGCCCATGTAACGCGTCGATCCGGTTTCGTTGTGGAATACCGCGCACACCGGCTTGTCGTTGTAGTTGGGGCCCGTCGTCCGGCCGTCGGTGTACGTGTACACCGTCCCGAGGTGGTTGGAGGCGCTGGGGAGCCGCTCCGCGTAGAGGATGATGGAGTACCCGCCGCCACACACGGTCGCCGCCGCGGCAGCCGCCTCAGGGTTCGCGGCCACCGCGTCCCGCGTCTCGGCGACGGCGGACGCCGCCACCTTGAAAGGAGTACCGACAGGGTTATCCGAAGCCGAAGTCGACGCGGAAGCCTGCGGCACGACAACAATCGACGCGACCAATGCGGAGACTGCGACCAGCCCACGGGATATCGATCTCTTGACAGCGAACACTCAAGCCTTCTTTCCTACGAATTCTGGCGCCGCGCGAATACGTGCGGCGAAATTTCGACAGGTCTCTTCCGGCTTTGCTCACGCAGAGCTTATAGGCCCACATCAGGGCGTGAGAAGGCCGGACAGAAAGCGGTTGCAGGTGGAATTGATGCGCGATCCACGCAAAGTCACAGGGCAGTCCGTTATTTGCCTATATTCCCCCTACTGCACAATCTTTCCATTACTGTCTGCATTGTGACATCCATCACGCACCATTAAGCCCTCGGGTGTGCACCGGCCACTCGTGTGCCACCGCGGCCACGCCCGTCCGATCAGTAGGAGAGCCCCATGTCACTCGACGCGCTGAAGGCCGCCGTTCCCGACTACGCCAGGGATCTGCGCCGCAATCTCGACGCGGTCGTCGAGCACGACGCCCTCTCCCAACAGCGCCTGTGGGGAGCGGTATTGGTCTGCGCGATCGCCGCGCGCTCGGCGCGCGTGCTGCGCGAGCTGGCGCCCGAGGCCAGGGCCCGGCTCTCCCCCGACGCGTACACGACCGCCAAGTCGGCGGCCGCCCTCATGGCGGTGAACAACGTGTTCCACCGGACCCGGCATCTGCTGTCCGACCCCGCGTACGGAGAGCTGCGCACGGGTCTGCGGATGACGGCCGTCGGCCATCCCGGCGTCACGAAGGCCGACTTCGAGTTCTGGTCGTTCGCGGTCTCCGCGATCAACGCCTGCGGGCTCTGCCTCGACGCGCACGAACGCGCGCTCAGCAGGCTGGAGGTGGACCGCGAGACGATCCAGGAGGGCATCAAGATCGCGGCCGTGATCCAGGCCCTCGCCACGACGCTCGACGCGGAGGCCGTCATGGCCGGTCTCGGCGACGACTGAGTCCGGCGCCCCGGCAGGGCCGGCCCTTCGCGCCCCGGCCGGTTCCTCCCGGCTCGGTCAGTCCTTCTTCTTGAGCTGGTCCATCAGCGCGAGCATGTCCTCGACCATCGCCGGTTCCAGTCCGCCCAGATGCAGGACTTCCTGCTGGTCGATGTCGTAGTCCGGGCCCAGCGGGTCCGTGCCGTCGTAGTCGACGACCTGGCCGACGGAGAGCGAGAGCACCGCCTGGCCGTCGAGGACCTCCAGCGCCGGGTTCTCCCCGCTGGACTGGCTCACCAGATACGCGCGCTCCCCCACGTCGGGGACGAGCTTCAGGGTCTCCGCACCCGACCCCTGGTCGACCGGGTGGATCAGGGACGCGTCGAACTGCGGCCCCGGATCGGTCTTCTTGTGCAGCGTGTACGTGATCTCGGCGTACGCCCGTACGGTCGGCACCGGATGCCCCTTGGCTCCCGGCGCCGACTTCGGTGCGAGGTTGACCGTGCAGACGGCCTGGTCGAGCGCCTTGTCCTCGCCCGTCGCGGCGAACGGATCCCGCTTGTCGCCGAGGGCGGCGGTCAGCGCCGACAGATCGGCGTCCAGACAGAGATTGCGGCTGACCCCGTAGCCCTGGAGGTCCGGTCCCGTCCGGTGGTACGCCCACAGACCGCCCGCCCACACGGCGGACGTCACCAGCACACCGGTCAGTCCCCACACCCACGGACGACGCCGCAGCGGTACGCCTCGTATCAGGGGACGCCCGTCGGCGTCCATGGTCTCCGGCCCGTGCTCCGGCCCGTCCTCACCGGCCGGTCCCGCAACCGCCCCCGCCGCTCCCGCGACTCCGGGGCGCCCCGCGTCTCTTGGTCCCGGCACCGGCGCCGAGACCTCACCCTCGAGTTCCGGTTCGGAGATCATTCCTGCCCGCTCCGGGGCGGCTCGGTGGGCGGCGCGTCGGAGCCCGGCGCGGCCGGACCCGTGGTGGGGGGAGCCGGGGCCTCGGGTGTGGCCGCCGGGGCGGGCGTCGGAGCGATGTCGAGCGCCGTCGCGCCGTGCGGGCCGGGGCCGGCGCGCATCGCCTGCTCCTGGCTGTACGCGCGGAGGTAGCCGACGACGGTGTTCGTGACGGCGACCAGTGGCACCGCGACGACCGCTCCGCCGATACCGGCGACGAGTCCGCCCGTCGCGACCGCGAGCACGACGGCCAGCGGGTGCACGCGCACCGCACGGCCGAGGATGAAGGGCTGCAGGATGTGGCCCTCGATCTGCTGGACGGCGAGGACGACGATCAGCACCATCAGCGCCGTGAACACGTCCTGGGTGACCAGCGAGACGACCACGGCGAGCGCGCCCGAGATCACCGCGCCGACGAGCGGGATGAACGCGCCGAGGAAGATGAAGACGGCCAGCGGCACCGCCAGGGGGACATCGAGGAAGTAGAGCCCGAGGCCGATGAAGACGGCGTCGATCAGCGCCACTATCAGGGTGCCGCGCACATACGCCGTGAGCGTGCGCCAGGCGCGCGGCCCGGCCCCGGCGAGGCCCGGACGCGCCGCCGCGGGGGCCAGCTTGAGCGACCACTGCCAGATCCGCTTCCCGTCGTACAGCAGGAAGAGGGTGGAGAACACGGCGAGCAGGATCCCCGTCAGCAGCTCGACCACCACGGTCACGCCCTGGATGCCGGCGGAGGTGATCTCCTCGGTGTTGGTGCCGATGGCGTCGCTGAGGCTCTTCGCGAGGTCACTGATCTGCTGTTCGGTCACATGGAAGGGGCTGTTGAGCAGCCAGCGCTTCAACTCCTCGATGCCGTCGGTGACCCGGTCGGAGAGCACGTCGATGTTCTCGACGACCTGCCACACCACGAACCAGCCGATCAGGCCCATGATGACGAATCCGGCGAAAGCGGTCACCGCGGTGGCCAGTCCGCGTGGCAGGCCCCACTTCTTGAGCCTGGCGACCGTGGGCTGAAGGAGCGCGGTGACGAGCATCGCGCCGACGAAGGCCATCACGACGAGCTGTACGGCGCTGATGATCTTCATCAACACCCAGAGCATGCCCGCCAGTACGAGCAGGCGCCAGGCGGCCTCGGCGGCGACCCGCATGCCCCACGGAATCGCGGCCGCGGGCTCCGGCTTGGCCGCGACGCTGGGCGCGTAGTCCGGCGGCGCCGGGACACTGTCCCGTACGGTCCCGTTCCCCGGCACGTCGTCCGCCGTGGCCTCCGCCCGGCGTTCCCCCAACCGCTCGCCCAGCTGGGTCAGTTCGGCCCCGACCCGGCCGAGCCACCCCGGCAGTTTCGACATGCTTTGATCCTTCTTCCCCGGAGTCGTACTGCCTGACGGTACACGCGCAAAGCCCCTCCCGTAGGACGGGGAGGGGCTTCACAAGGTTGAGCGCCGGCGGCTTGGAAAACCGGCCGCCGGTGGGGAGGATCGGGTGGCTCTAGTACCAGTTGTTGGCCTGCCAGAACGACCAGGCACCGCAGGGGCTGCCGTAGCGGTCGTTCATGTAGTTCAGGCCCCACTTGATCTGGGTGGCCGGGTTGGTCTGCCAGTCGGCGCCGGCCGATGCCATCTTGGAGCCCGGCAGTGCCTGGACCAGACCGTAGGCGCCCGACGAGGGGTTGGACGCCTTGTAGTTCCAGGTGGACTCGTGGTCCACGATGTTGCTGAAGCACTGGAACTGGTCGCCGGGGATCATCTGGCGGGCCATCGCCTGGACTTCGCCGACGGAGTACGAGCTCTGCACCGAGAAGTCGGAGGAGTCACGCGTCGCCGAGCGGCTGGCGCGTTCCTCGTCCTCCTTGGCCTCGCGGGCCTTCTCGGCCTTGTCCTCGGCCGCCTGCTTCTTCGCCTTGGCGTCCTTGGCAGCCTGGATACGAGCCGATTCCTCGGCTGACTTCTTCGCTGCCACGTCGGCGGCATTGGCCTGCGCGTCGGCCTGCTGCGTCAACGACACAGTCTGGACCTGGGCGTGCTGACCCGCGGGGATGTCTGCGAGGAGCGTCGTGTCAGCTGCGGTCGCCTCGAAATTGTCGTCCGAGGTCTGGGGAGCGCCCGAAGCGACTCCCACGACTGCGCCGACGGTGGTGACCGCTGTAGCTGATGCCACGGCGAATCCCCGGACCGAGATCCGGCTCACACGGTTTCCTTCCAGCAGCGTCCGTGTACGTGACCTCACGGATGCAATCGTGCCCCTGGCACTGGTCTCCGTACCGCATGTCACGGGAGACACGGGCCCGTCGGCAACTCCCATGGCGGAAGCACCGGATGAAGCGCGGGCGGCATACGACGTCACGTGTGGAGTTGTGGTGGTGCGCATCCCTGAAGATGCATGGGTGTCGTATGCGGGGCCTGACGGAAGCAAGACTCTGCCGGACGCCCGCACCGCAAGGCAATTCTTCGTTGCGTGGGATAGCTCACACCCCGTTTGCCACACCAGTTTCACGGAAATGGCGGCGCAGCACGGCGCCGCCCGGCTAGGCTCTTGCGGCCTTACCGGGCGGCGCCAACTGCCGCATTCAGGCGGAGAACTAACCTTCCTCCAGCATTTCGGTCACGAGCGCCGCGATGGGCGAGCGCTCGGAGCGGTTGAGGGTGACGTGCGCGAAGAGCGGATGGCCCTTGAGCTTCTCGACGACGGCGACCACTCCGTCGTACCTGCCCACACGCAAGTTGTCGCGCTGCGCCACGTCATGGGTCAGCACCACACGGGAGTTGGCCCCGATACGGGAGAGAACGGTCAGCAGTACGTTCCGCTCCAGCGACTGGGCCTCGTCGACGATGACGAACGCGTCGTGCAGCGAACGTCCCCGGATATGCGTCAGAGGCAGCACTTCGAGCATGCCGCGCCCCAGCACCTCCTCGATCACCTCACGGCCGGCGACGGCCGACAGGGTGTCGAAGACCGCCTGCGCCCACGGGCTCATCTTCTCGGCCTCGGTGCCCGGCAGATAGCCCAGCTCCTGCCCGCCCACCGCGTACAGCGGCCGGAAGACCATCACCTTCTTGTGCTGGCGGCGCTCCAGGACCGCCTCCAGGCCCGCGCAGAGGGCCAGGGCGGACTTGCCGGTGCCCGCGCGCCCGCCCATCGAGACGATGCCGATGTCCGGGTCCTGGAGCAGTTCGAGCGCGATGCGCTGCTCGGCGCTGCGGCCGTGGATCCCGAAGGCATCCCGGTCGCCGCGGACGAGCTTCACATTGCCCTCGGGCGTGATGCGGCCGAGCGCCTTGCCCCGGTCGGACTGGAGGACCAGTCCGGTGTGCACGGGCAGGTCGGCCAGCTCCGGCACGTACAGCGTCTCCTCGGAGAAGAGGAGATCCACCTGCTCGGCCGAGAGCGCCATCTCGCTCATACCGGTCCAGCCGGAATCGGTGATGGCCAGCTCGGCGCGGTACTCCTCGGCGAGAAGTCCGACCGACGAGGCCTTGATGCGCAGCGGCAGATCCTTGGAGACGACGGTGACGTCGTACCCCTCGGCCTGCAGATTGCGCGCCACCGCGAGAATCCGCGAGTCGTTGTCCCCCAATCGGAAGCCGGCGGGAAGGACGCCGGGATCGGAGTGGTTGAGCTCGACGCGCAGCGTGCCGCCCAGGTCGCCCAAGGGGATGGGGGCGTCGAGGCGGCCGTACCGGATGCGGAAGTCGTCGAGCAGGCGCAGGGCCTGCCGGGCGAAGTATCCGAGCTCCGGATGGTGCCTCTTGGCCTCCAACTCCGTGATCACCACGATCGGCAGCACGACTTCGTGCTCGTCGAAGCGGGACATGGCGTTCGGATCGGCCAGCAGGACGCTGGTGTCGAGAACATAGGTGCGCCTGTCGGGCATGCGGCGCTTTGTGCTGGTCACCACGGAAGGACGTACCCCCTCGGACGAGGTCGGGATGCGACGGCGTCACGGGCTGTGGTCGCCCGCCCGGGCCGCGCTTCGGAAGTCCCGCGGGGCCCGCCCTTCGGGCGGACGGCGTTACTTCCACAACGCGGCCTGGCGGCGGACGGCGGACCGGACTCGGGCCCAAGTGCATGGGCCGAGGACCGGCCCTCCACGGCGCCCGTACGCGTCACCGTACGATCGTCCTGGTGCAAAGGGCCTCCCGGGCGGACGGCTGGGCCGACCGCTGAGATTCGACGCCCGCCGTCATCTCTGACGGTTCTGCTCGGACGTCGACCTGGGAGAGGTATTCCCTCGAACGCCCGCCGCCATGCCACGGCATATGACGGACAGCGTGTGAACCTCGGATGACGGGACGGCTCGACGGCCGCGGACGTAGGCCGGGCGGGTGTCCGGGGAGCGTCGGGGGTATTCCGGGGAGGGGTATCGGAAGGCTTACGGGGAGGGGCTCAGGCTCCGTAGCGGCGGTGTCGCGCCGCGTAGTCGCGCAGGGCTCGCAGAAAGTCGACCTTGCGGAAAGCCGGCCAGAAGACTTCGCAGAAGTAGTACTCCGAATGGGCGCTCTGCCAGAGCATGAAGCCCGACAGACGCGTCTCCCCGCTCGTCCTGATCACCAGGTCGGGGTCGGGCTGGCCGCGGGTGTAGAGGTGCGAGGCGATCAGGTCCGTGTCGACGATCTCGGCCAGCTCCTCGAAGGAGGTGCCCTTGCTCGCGTGGTCCAGGAGCATGGAGCGGACGGCGTCGGCGATCTCCTGCCGGCCGCCGTAACCGACGGCGACATTCACCAGTATTCCGGTGTTGCCGTCCGTGGCCTGCTCGGCCTCCTTGAGGACGGTCTGCGTACGGGAGGGGAGCAGGTCCATCGTGCCGACGTGGTGGACGCGCCAGCGGCCGTCGGCGGCGAGATCGCGCACGGCGTTCTCGATGATGCCGAGAAGCGGGATCAGCTCCTCGTCCGCGCGCTCGAAGTTGTCCGTGGACAGCAGCCACAGGGTGACCACCTCGACGTCCGTCTCGTCGCACCAGCCGAGCAGTTCCTGGATCTTGCTGGCACCGGCCTTGTGGCCCTGTTCGGTGGTGCCGCCGGAGGCTTTGGCCCAGCGGCGGTTCCCGTCGAGGACGACGCCGATGTGCTTGGGCAGCACCTGGGTGTGATCGAGGCGCCTCTCCACCCGGCGTGCGTAGAGCCCGTACACCAGGTCGCGCAAGTTCACTGAGTCCACCTCTCGATTTCTGATGGGGACCGCCCGCCGGGCGGACCGCGGGGCCGCCCGTCACCGCAGGGAGGGCGGTCCGCGAAAAAGGGGGACCACCCCCGGCACCCGAAGCCGTCACATTACTGCGCGGGCGCCGCGACGGCCCAACCCGGTCTGTCACAAGTCCGTGATAGGGAAGGACTCGTGACTGATTCAACTTCTTTCCTCGCAGCCGACGACCGGTACGACTCCATGGAGTACCGGCGCAGCGGGCGCAGCGGCCTGAAGCTGCCCGCGCTCTCCCTCGGCCTCTGGCACAACTTCGGTGACGACCGCACCCTCGACTCGCAGTACGCGATCCTGCGCCGCGCTTTCGACCTGGGCGTCACACACTTCGACCTGGCGAACAACTACGGCCCCCCGGCCGGGTCGGCCGAGCTGAATTTCGGCAAGATCTTCGCGCGGGACTTCGCGGCCTACCGGGATGAACTGATCATCTCGACCAAGGCCGGATATCTGATGCATCCGGGTCCGTACGGGGAGTGGGGATCCCGTAAGTACCTGACGTCGTCGCTGGACGCCTCGCTGAAGCGGATGGGCCTCGACTACGTCGACATCTTCTACTCGCACCGCTTCGACCCGCACACGCCTCTTGAGGAGACGATGGGCGCGCTGGCGTCCGCGGTGCGGGCGGGCAAGGCGCTGTACGTGGGTGTGTCGTCGTACAACGCGGAGCAGACCGCCGAGGCGGCGCGGCTGTTGAAGGAGATGGGCGTCCCCGCTCTCATCCACCAGCCCTCCTACTCGATGATCAACCGCTGGATCGAGGACGACGGTCTGCTCGACACGCTGGAGGCGGCCGGCATGGGCTGCATCTCCTTCGTACCGCTGGCGCAGGGCCTGCTCACGAACAAGTACCTCAAGGGGATTCCGGAGGGGTCGCGGGCCACCCAGGGCAAGTCCCTGAACCCGGACCTGCTGTCGGACGAGGTCGTACGGAGGCTGAACGGGCTCAACGAGATCGCGGGGCGACGCGGCCAGTCGCTGGCGCAGCTGGCGATCAACTGGGTGCTGCGCGACGAGCGGATGACGTCGGCGCTGATCGGCGCGTCCAGTGTGAAGCAGCTGGAGGAGAACGTCGCGGCGCTGTCCGGGGCCGCGCTGTCGGCCGACGAGCTGAAGGAGATCGACACCTTCGCCGTGGACACCGCGGGCACCAACATCTGGGCCGGGCGGAGCTGAGCGAGCCCGTACGGGAGGCTGAACGCGGCCCTGTCCGGGACCGACTGAGGTACGGACATGAAAAAACGGGCCGGTCCGTGGGGGGGATACGGACCGGCCCGAGGGGGGGTTTCCACCATAACCCTTCGTAAGTGGTGCTGCGTGCCACGCACGGCCGTCGCTACGCTCCGGAGTTGCTGGATTGCTGCGCCCGACACCTAAAAGGCCCTGGACAGCGGGGCTGAGGGCGCTGTCCAGGGCTTTTGATTGGCGAGAAGTCGCCACCCGTTGGGAGTACTCGGGAGGGGATGGCGGGAGGGGCGCCGGCTTGACGATGACGGCGGTTCAGACCGCGGTGGCCCTCGCGGCCGTCTTCTCCACCGGCTTCTCCGCCGCCTTCTCCTTATTCTCGATGATGACGTCCATGTGGGTGTGGCCCCACTCGCCGAGCGGCACCAGCGCCGCGTTCAGGGCCTGTCCCAGGTCGGTGAGCGAGTACTCGACGCGCGGCGGCACCTCCCGGTAGACCTCACGCTTCACGATCGAGTCGGCCTCCAGCTCGCGCAGTTGCTGGATGAGCACCTTCTCGCTGACCCCGTCGATCTGCCGCCGCAGTGCGCCGAAGCGCAGCACGCCCGCCGCGTCCAACGCCCACAGGATCATCGGCTTCCACTTGCCGCCGACGACGGCGACCGCCGCGTCGAGACCGCAGGTGAAGGAGTTCGAGCCGCCGGGCTGTCGCGTCACTGCCAACTCCTTGCCAGATGCTGATGCTTACCTTTGTGGCAGTACTCCGCCAGAGGGAAGTGTAGGAGAGGGACGGAGCCGGCGTCCCCATGCGGACGAGAACTGTCCTGAACGGCTCCTAGGGTCGGCCGTATGACGACGAAGAACACCGAGTCCGGGGCCGGCGCCGAGTCCGGGGCGGAGGCCATGAGCGTGACCTGGGCCGCGGCCAACGCCCGGCGGCTGGCCCGGCAGGGGCTCGCCGCGCCCTCGGGCGGCGGCCCCGCCGCCGTCACCGGCGCCATGGTCGGCGCCCACGCACAGGTCCTGTCGGCGGCCGAACTCTCGGTGGCGCTGCGGCTGGACGGCGGCGCCACGCGCGAGTCGGTGCGGACCGCGCTGTGGACGGACGGCAGTCTGGTCAAGACGTTCGGGCCGCGCGGCACCGTACATCTGCTCCCGTCCGCCGACCTGCCGCTGTGGACCGGCGCACTCTCCGCGCTGCCCGCCGGGCGCGACGCCATGCCCGCGGACGTACGGATGAGTGCGGACGAGACGGACCAGGTCGTCGCCGCGATCGCCGACGCGCTGGCCGACGACGATCTCACCGTCGACGAGCTGACGGAGGCGATCGTGGCGCGCACGGGGCCGTGGGCCGGGGACCTGGTTGTGGACGCGTTCCAGACCAAGTGGCCGCGGTGGAGGCAGATGACACACACGGCGGCGCACCGCGGCGCGCTCTGCTTCGGCCCCAACCGGGGGCGGAAGGTCACGTACACCAACCCGCACCGGCTGTTGCCCGGCTTCACCCCGCTGGCGGGCCGGGCGGCACTGGCCGGGCTCGTGGAGCGCCATCTGTACGCGTACGGCCCCGCCTCCCCGCAGCACTTCGCCAAGTGGCTGGCCATGCCGGTGACTTGGGCCAAGGAGCTGTTCGCCGCGCTCGCGGCGGAGGGGCGGACCGAGCAGGTCCACTACGAGGGCGGCCCGGCGTGGGTGGTGGCGGGCGACACGGACTTCGCGGCGGAGCGGCCGGCCCCGGGTGTACGGCTCCTCCCCTACTTCGACGCCTTCACCATCGCCTCCCAGCCACGGACGCGGCTCTTCCCCGGCGCGGCGTACGAGCGGGCGCTCGGGGGCGGGCAGGCCGGGAACTTCCCCGTGCTGCTGATCGACGGCGTCGTCGCCGGGGTGTGGCACCAGCGCCGTTCCGGGAAGTGGCTCGACATGACCGTGGAACCGCTGGGCGGCACACTGACCGCCGCGCGGCGCGCGGAACTCGACGAGCAGGTGGAGCGGACGGCCGAGATCCTTCAGGGCACCCCGCGGCTGACGGTCGGGGCGGTGTCGGTGGGCGCGCACGCGTAGACGTCCCCGGGGCCGCCGTTCAGGAGGGCTTGACCGCCTCGATCAGGAAACGCGTCGTGGTGGCCGCAAAGGGGCCCTCAGCCTCGATACGGCGGTGCAGGGACGCGAGTTGGTCCCGGTACCGGTCGACCGTGAAACCGGGCACCATCCAGATCACCTTCCGCAGGAAGTAGACGACGGCGCCGATGTCATGGAACTCGGTGCGCAGCGACGCCGTCCGCAGATCCACCACGTCGAGCCCCACCGCTTGGGCGGCCGACCTGGCCAGTTCGGGGTCGCGCGCGGTGTGGCTGTCGGGCGGCAGCGGTCCCAGGAAGTACTCGACCAACTCGAAGACGCTGGCCGGGCCGACCTCCTGGGAGAAGTAGGTACCGCCGGGCCGCAGGACGCGGGCGATCTCCGTCCACCACGCCTTCACCGGGTGGCGGCTGACGACCAGATCGAACGCCTCGTCCGCGAAGGGCAGCGGCGGTTCGTCGTGGTCACTTACGACGGCCGCACCGAGCGGGTGCAGGAGCGCGGTGGCGCGGGCGACGTTCGGCGGCCAGCCCTCGGTGGCCACGGTCAGCGGCGGCAGCTTCGGTACGGAGGCGAGGACTTCACCGCCCCCGGTCTGGATGTCGAGGGCGGCGGTGGCGCGCCCCATCCGCTCGGCCATGGAACGGGCGTAGCCCCACGGGGGCCGCTCCTCCGTCGCACGCCCGTCCAGCCAGGAGAAGTCCCAGCCTTCTACGGAGACGGCGTCGGCCTCGGCGATCAGATCGTCGAAGCTGCGGGGGCGGAGGCGGGGGCGGAGGCCGTGGGGGTTGGGGTCGGGGCGTGGCTCGGTGGACATGACGGGATCGTCGCAGGGGCGCCGTACGGCCGCGAACGGATTTCACGCGGGTCGCCGAAGGGGCCTGCCTCTGAACCTGGGCCTTGGACCTGGGGGAGCCGGCCGTCAGACGGCGAGAGCGCCGAGCAGCACGCCGAGGAGCGCCCCGGCGATCATGAACGGGCCGAAGGGGATCGCGGACTTACGGTTCGCCCGGCGCAGGATCATCAGTCCGAGCCCGTACAGCGACCCGAGCAGGAACCCGGCGAACGCGCCGACGAACAGCACCAGCCAGCCGTACCAGCCGAGCACGACACCGAGCGAGAGCGCGAGCTTGACGTCGCCGAAGCCCATGCCGTTCGGGTTGATGAGGAAGAGCACGAAGTAGCAGGCGCCTAGTACGAGTCCGCCCAGGAGCGCGGTCGGCCAGGAGCCGCCGTCGGCCGGGAGGAGCGCGGCGATCCCGAGCAGCCCGGCGGAGGCCACCGCGAGCGGCAGGGTCAGTTGGTCGGGGAGGCGGTGCACGTTGCGGTCCACGAGCGCGAGCAGGACGGCGAAGGGGGCGAGCAGCAGCCATACGACGAGTTCGGGGTGGGGCCCGGTGGCGGCGGCGAGCACGGCGCAGACGAGGGCGGTGACGAGGGTGACGTAGCGGGAGGGGGCGTAGCGCGCGCCGCGCAGGACGGGCTGAGGGGCGGCGGCGGACGAGTCCGCGGTGTCGGCGTCGGTGTCGATGCCACTGCCGGTGTCGGTGACGTCCGACGCGTCGGTGTCGGTGTCGCTCGCCGGGGCCCGGTCCGTACGGGGAAGCGCGGCCTCGCCGGCGTCCGCATGCCCGGGGGACGCGGTGGCCCGGCCGACGGCCGTCACCACGCCGCCCGCCGCCGCGCAGGTCGCGCAACCGGCCGTCCCGAGCCACCCCTTGGCGGGTCCGGTGATCGGGTGCCCGGCCTCGCAGCTGTCGCGGTACGCGGTCTCCGGCTCGACGGAGAGCCGGTACGCGGCGCGTGGCAGGAGCAGCCCGGTGGCTGAGCCCCAGAGGACGGCGACAACGATCAGCGTGGCGTACACATAGTCGACCTTAGAGGGGACGACGGCGCGGGTCATAGGTCCTGGGACCCAGATCCGACCGCCCCGGGCCCAGATCCGGCCTCCGCGACGGGGAGCCCTGGGGTGGGGTCGTATGGTCTACGGCCATGGGGAAATGGCAGAACGGCAAGGGCACTCTGACGGTCGAGGGCCGGGACGAGCCGGTGGAGCTGGAGATCGCGGCCTCGTACAACACGCGGCGGCGCGGTCTGCTCGGGCGGACCGGGCTCGACGGCGCGCTGTTGATCACGCCGTGCAGCAGCGTGCACACGTTCCGGATGGGCTTCACGATCGATGTGGCGTATCTGGACAAGGAGTTGCGGGTCGTCCACGTCCACACGCTGAAGCCCGGCCGGATGCCGCTGCCCCGGCTGCGGGCGCGGCATGTGCTGGAGGCCGAGGCGGGCGCGATGGAGAAGTGGGGCGTGCGTCCGGGTGTGCGGCTGAGCGTGGACGCGTAGGGTCCGGCCCTCTGTCTCGCCCTCGCCTCGCCTCGCCCTCTGTCTCGCCTCTTCTCGCTGTTACTTGAGCTTGGCCGCCTGGGTCGCGAGCAGGATCGACGGTATCTCGGGGGTCTTGGCGCCCTCGAAGTTCGCGGTGTAGAAGGTCGCGACCGTCCCACCCACGCGTACGACATGGAACACCAGCGGCACCGGATCGCCCTCGAAGTCGCCCGTCACCTCGTACGCCAGGGTGTCGTCGCCCGCCTTGGGGGTGTCGATCCGCTTCACGGCCGAGTACGTGGACGGGCTGCCCGCGCCGCTGCCCTTGAAGCCGTCCTCGCACGCCTTGACCGCGTCGCTCAGCCGGCTGAGCAGGGTGGTGGCGCCCTGTGTCCCGTGGGTGGTGAGGAATTCGGAGATGGCGGGCCGGCCGGTCTTCGCGCCGACGAGCTGACGGTAGACGGCCGCCGAGGGCTCGGGCTCCGGCTTGCCGTTGATCATCGCGGTGAGCGGTGCGCACTCGGGCCTGTCGGCGGTCTCGCCCTGCGCGGGCGGCCCGTCCATCGGGTCGACCTTGAACGTCGAGACGTCGCCGGTGGCCAGCACCGCCGTGTCCAGCTCGGCCTTGGTCAACTCCTTGCCGTCACCGGCCCCGACGCCCTTCACCTTCGGGTCGACCGTCTTCGGCTGCTCCTCCAGGGCCGGCGGCTCCGAGACCTGACCCGGGTCCTTCGGGTCCTTGGCCTCCGTGGTGGCGTTGGCGGCGGCGTCCGGCTTCTTCGGCTTGTCGGCGTCGTCGCCGCCGCTGTCCCCGCCGCCACACGCGGCGGTGAGCCCCAGCACGAGCGCGGCCAGGGCGGCGACCGTGCCGGTCCGGCGTGACGTACCCGCGGTGCGCGTCCTCATCGGAATCCCATCTCGCTCTCTACTGACCGGTACTGCACGCTACAGCGGCTCGCGCCGCCTTCCATGGGCCCTTGGACCCAACAGTGATCTCACTCCGCACCCTGACCTCACTCCCCCGACTCGGCCGCCGCGCCGACACCGCGGCGCAGGCCGAGGGCCACGCCCGCCACGTTCTCCCGGAAGAAGCCGACCCGCTCCATGAAGGCGCGCTCCGACGGGACCATGGCGAGGAGGGTCGTCAACAGCGCGTGTGCGGCGCGCAGTTGGGCTTCGGTCGCGGACAGGGTCAGGGAGCGGTTCGGCTCGTGCTCGACGTCGAACAGCGCCACCAGGTCCGCGCCCGCCTCGCCGAGGACGAACCGCCGCTGGTCCGCGTCGGGAACGAGCGCGCCGAAAGCCTCGGTGGAGCGGCGCAGCAGTTCGAGCTGCGACGGCGTGAGACGTACTTCCAGTCCGCCGCCGCCGTCACCGCCATTGCCGCCACCGGTACGGCTGACCGACACCCGATTCCTCATACCGGCAGCCCCGAGCGCAGCAGCCCCGAGCGCAGGAGAAGCGCCATCCGCAGGATGGTCTCGCGGAAGTCCCCGACCCGCTCGACGAACTCCTCCTCGACCCAGTTGACGGTCGGCAACGACGTGAGGATCCCGTACACCGCGTGGAGTTGCGCGAACGTCAGCTCCACCGGTCCCGGCACCACGTCGTCGTACGACACGTCCAGTTGGAGCGGCTCCGCGAGGGTGACGTCCTCGGCGCCGGTGACGAGGGCCCGGGCGACGGCGGACTCCTCCTGGTACGAGAAGACGCTGACCGCCCGGCGCAACAGGTGGAACTGACGGTCGTCCACCAGCAGGACGTACTGTCCGTTCTCCCGGCCGCGCCGGATCTCCACCTCGGTGATCATCAGCTGCGCTTCGCTCCCTTGCTGTAGATACGGTCGAACTCTTCCCGGGTCATCTTGTAGCCGTGGATCATCGTGCCGTTCTTCAGGATCACCACGCCCTTCTCGTCATCGTAGAGAGCGTCCGACTGGGAATTCGGCCGCTTGGGGTCCGGCGGCCGGGGGTCGTGGTGGGTGAATTTCTCGTTCCGGAACTTCGCGAAGTACTCGGCCATCTTCGTCGGATCGCCGTTGGTGCCCGGGATGATGTGGTCGTCGGCGTTCTTGAGCCGCTTCGCGGCCTCGTCGGGGGTCTCACCCTCCACCGGCTGGTCCTTGGACTTGATGCGCTGGACGTTGTAGTCCACGCCGTCCGCGACGTCGGTGCCGTAGTCCTTGTCGAGCTGCTGGTGCTTCTTCTCCGTGATGCCGTAGTCCGGATCCTCGTCGTAGTCCGGGTTGTCGCACGGGTCGTTGTTGTGGACGAGCGCTTCCTGGGCGCCGACACCCACGTAGTACGTGTGGATGCCCTCGACGGACAGGTCGTACGTCGTCTGCCGGCGCGTGTAGCGGTCGGCGTCCAGCACCCGCAGCGCCCCGCCGGCGGCCGTACGGAACGTCGCACCCGGCCGGATGTCCCCGGCCTCCACCCAGCGCCGCTGGTCGCTGAGCCAGAACGGGTGGGTGTCGGTCGCCGTGAGGGCGGCGGTGCTCGAGCCGGCGAGGACCGTCAGCCGGGTGAAGTCCTTGTCGTCGTGGGTGGTGATGGTACGGACGACGCGACGGGCGGTGGTCAGACCGCTGGACGGCTCGGTGACGGTGACCCATTGGCCGGTCCGTACGGTCTCGATCGGAATCCGGCGACCGTCGGCGAGCAGCACCGAAGTCCCGGGCAGGAAGCTGTGGTTGACGGCACAGGACTCAGGCTTGTCGCCGTCCTTGGGTTTCTCCGGCTTCTCCTGATCGAGCTTCTTCTTCGCGTCGGCGAGTTTGTCCTCGGCGTCGTCCACGCGTTTGCGGTTCTTGATCAGGCCCTTGAGACCGTCGTACAGATCCCCGCCGTGCTTCTTGAGCTTCTTGACCAGCTCAACGGCCTTCTTCCACTTCCACGGAGCCCCGTACTTCGCCGCCAACTTCCCCACCGCACCGCCCACGATGCTGAGCAGAACATTGATGAGGGTTTCCGTACAGGCGCCCATGTCGCCCTTGGTGATGCAGTCCAGCGCGTCCGTGATACCCAGCTCATCGGCCAGGATCTTGGCAAGCTCCTTCGCCGCTTCCTTCGCCTTGTCGGAGTCGCTCTTCTCCGCCGCCTGCGCGTCCTGAAGCTCCTTCAGCGCGGCATCGTAATCAAGCTCCGCCTGCGACTTCTCACCACTGTCATTACCGCTGTCATCACCGGTGCCATCACCCGTGTCGACAGCGGGGTCGCCGGTCCCGCCGGGCGGGGTCTCTTCGTCGTCCTGATCGCCGTCGGCGACCGAATCACTGCCACCACCGCAATCACCACCACCGGTAATCTTGCAGACCTGCGTACTGATCCCATCAGCGAGCGCCGGCCCAACCCCCGTACCCACCAACGCACCCACGATCGCCGCGACCACGACGACCAGACCGACGTACTCGATCGCCCCCTGGCCCCGCTGCGACCACCGCAACGCCCCCAGCAAGCGCGTGTCCGTGCGCGGCAGAGCCGCCCCGCGCAACTTGTGCCGCAAACGACGCACGACCCACTCCCCCCAGTACGGTCAGCCTCTGCTCGTAAAGGACTACAGGAATGGGCCGTGCAGTTCCCGTGGGAACGTCATGCGTCGCTCGGAGTCTCCCCGTAGTACGGCCTGACGGTCGCCCCCAGCTTCCGCTGGATCGACCGCAGCGACTTGATGGTCGCCTCGTCACCGCGCCCGGTCGTCGTGGACCATTCGGAGCCCGTGCCCACGAGGTCGCTGACGAACACGATCTCGACGGCGAGCAGAATCCGCGCCCAGTCGACCGGGGCGAGTGGCACGTCGTCGGCGAGTGCGCGCCGCAGCCGAGAGCACTGGTCGAGCAGGTCGCGCTCGCTCTCGAACCCCATCCCGACGGCGAGTTGATCCCCGCACCGGGCGGGCCCGCCCCATTCCAGCAGGGCCCGCCGCAGCAACGCGGTCTCGTCCTCGGCGAGCAGCGCGCTCGCCGTCACTTCGCTTCCCGCCATCAGTCGAGCCCCGCCCAATAGTCTTCCAGCGACGCCGGGTCCCGGCGGAAGATCGTTCCGCCGTCCGGATGCGTCGGGTCATGAATCACGATGGTCGTGCCGTCCTTGCCGAGGTATGCCTTCCGCCCGCTGCCGAGGGGCTTGGTCCGTGACGGATTCTTCATCACGTCGGTGGCGAGTTCACCGAGTTCCTTCGCCGAAACGCCGGGGAAGTCCTTCGCGTGCTTGTTGTCCGCGTGCCCCTTGGCGATGTCGCCGGCGTCTTCGAGCCGCTCCTCGTCGGTGCACCAGTCGTTGTTGTGGACCAGGACCGGTGTGTCACCTGTGACGACATAGTACGTATGGATGCCATTGATGGTGAGGTCGTGAGTCGTCTGCCGCTTGGTGTACCGGCCGACGGCCTTGACCTGCACGGACGTACCGGCGGGCGTACGGAGGTCGTCCCCGGCCCTGATCTCTCCGGCGTCCGCCCAACGCCCCTGGTCCGTCAGCCAGAACGGGTGCGTGTCGGTCGCCGTCAGCACGTCGGTGCCCGAGTTCGTGAGGACCGTCAGGCGCGTGAAGTCCTTGTCGTCGTACGTGGTGATGGTCCGCTCGATGGCGCGGGCCTCGGTGCGACCGGTCTTCGGATCGGTGGCGACGACGCGCATGCCGACGCGGACCTTGTCGATCGCCATGCGCCTGCCGTCGGCGAGCAGCACGGGAGTTCCTGGCAGGAAGCTGTGCTTGACGGCGCAGGACTCAGGCTTGTCGCCGTCCTTGGGTTTCTCCGGCTTCTCCTGATCGAGCTTCTTTTTCGCGTCGGCGAGTTTGTCCTCGGCGTCGTCCACGCGTTTGCGGTTCTTGATCAGGCCCTTGAGACCGTCGTACAGATCCCCGCCGTGCTTCTTGAGCTTCTTGACCAGCTCAACGGCCTTCTTCCACTTCCACGGAGCCCCGTACTTCGCCGCCAACTTCCCCACCGCACCGCCCACGATGCTGAGCAGAACATTGATGAGGGTTTCCGTACAGGCGCCCATGTCGCCCTTGGTGATGCAGTCCAGCGCGTCCGTGATACCCAGCTCATCGGCCAGGATCTTGGCAAGCTCCTTCGCCGCTTCCTTCGCCTTGTCGGAGTCGCTCTTCTCCGCCGCCTGCGCGTCCTGAAGCTCCTTCAGCGCGGCGTCATAATCCAACTCCGCCTGCGACTTCCCACCACTGTCATCACCGGTGCCACCCCTATCCACAGCGGGGTCATCAGTACCACCGGGCGGGACTTCTTCACCGCCCTCATCACCCTCGGCGACCGAATCACTGCCACCACCGCAATCACCACCACCGGTGATCTTGCAGACCTGCGTACTGATCCCATCAGCGAGCGCCGGCCCAACCCCCGTACCCACCAACGCACCCACGATCGCCGCGACCACGACGATCAGGCCGACGTACTCGATCGCCCCCTGGCCCCGCTGTGATCGACGCTGTGATCGACGCAAAGCGCCCAGCAACCGAACGTCGGTACGCGGCAGAGACTGCCGCGTACGACGACGGATATGACGTACCCGACGTACTACCCCCGATGGCAACATACGCGCGACGCTACGGCGCCGACGCGGGTCGGGTCATGGGCCCCAGGACCCAACAAGGGGCTCATAGTGGGGCATCCGGCGGGGATTCCCCCCTGGGCCGCATGACTCTGCCCCGGCCGCCGGGTGGTGAGGGCGGACGGGGCAGAGGTGGGGGGCGCTGGGGATCGGAGCGTGAGAGGGGGCAGGTTCGCGGTCATCCTGGCCGGGGACGGGTGCGGCCTGACTCTGTCTCGCGAGGGTTGTTACTCGCCGCCGCCGCCGAGGATCTCTTCGACCGTGCTGGTGAGACCGTCGGCGATGGCGGTGTCGACCTCGGAGCCGACGATCGCCGCGATGATCAGGGCC
>NZ_JBHUZM010000124.1:0-22928 GCF_042667665.1 Streptomyces sp. NPDC057307
GGGCTCGACGCCCGTCCGGCGCGCCGGGCACCGCAAGCCCCGCAGGCAGGTCCGGCGTGCTACTCCTCGCCGCCGATGCTGAAGCCCCGCCCCTCCGGGGGCTCGTCCCTGTCGTGCGGCATCAGCTCGATCTCGATGCGGTGCAGGTTCTCGCGCGCCGCCGTCCCGCCCACCTCGGCGGTGACGACGCCGATGTTCAGACCTCCCTTGCCGGTGCCCTCCCGCCGTACCTGCACGGAGAATTCGACGTTCACCCGCTCCACCCGGAACTGGAGCCGGCTCCGGCTGCCGTCGTGCTGCGCCGCTTCCAGCTCCTCGCGAATCCGGCCGATCACCTCGGCGAGACCGGCCGTCTCCGTACCGTCGGGCCCACCACGTCCACCACGTCCGTCACCCGCGCCCATCCCCAACCTCTCGTTACGCAACGAGGGTCGGTTGTCACCCCCCGTGGCTATTGTTGAGCAGTATGAGGGAGCCCGATGGCACTTCCAACTCCACAACGCGGGACGCGTCCTGGCGGGTCCGGCTGGTCAAGGGGGAGGACAGCGGCGACCCACCGCTGGGCGCGGGAGTGCTGCTGCCGGGTGGACTGGTGCTCACCTGTGCCCATGTGGTGCTCGCCAAGTCCGGGGGCCGGAAGGACGGTTCGCGGGGAGCCGGCCGGGGCGACGAGCCGCCGCGGCCCGTCGAGCCGTTGTACGCGGAGTTCCCCGGCACCCGCGCGCATCCGCCCGTGCGGCTGCGCGCCGAGGTACTGGCCGACCATCTCAGGCCACTGACCGCTCAGTTCAGCGGCGACATCGCCCTGCTGCGGCTGGCCGCCGCGCCACCGGTGGAGCCCGCCGTACTGCACCTCCAGATCCCGGCGCGCGACGAGTTGGTGCACTCCGTCGGCTACACGACCGAGCTGCCCGGCGGCCAGGACGTCAACGCCCGGCTCAGAAGCTGGGGCGGCCCCGGGCGTGATCCCGAGTGGATCCAACTCGACCGGGACCTCGGGTCGTTCGCACCGCGCCGCGGCTTCAGCGGCAGCGGCGTGGTCCACACCCGCTCGGGCGCGGTCATCGGCATCATGGCGTACCAGTTCGAGAACGTCCGAGGCCATGTCAGCCACACCTACATGATCCCGACCGACACGATCGTGGGACATCTGTCCGTCCTGCGGTCCCTGCCGGCCGATCAGCGGGACGAGGTGAAGGTGACAGGCCGCAGCGCCCTGTCGCGCACCATCCCGCGCGATCCCCCCAGGAGCGACTCGCACCACGCGCTCGGACTTCGCCGCAAGGTGACCAACTGGCTCGTCGACGCGGCTCCGGAAACGGGCACGGCGGCCCACGCCCCGGTCTCGAATCCGGTGTCCGGGGCCGCCTCGGTGTCCGGCAGGCGCGCGGCCACGGAGCCGGTGGAGCTGGTCTTCGCCCGCGAGGGCCGTCACGACGACATCTCGGCGATCCACGCCACGCTCAATCTCGCCGACCGCGAGCGCAATCCGCGCCGGGCGGGCCCGCGCAACGCCGGGGAGCCGCCCGTCGGTTCGATCGACCTGGCCGTGGACGCGAAGGATCAGACGGCCGGAGAGCTGATCGCGTTCACCGCCGAGCGCATCGGCCTGGTGGGTCCCTCCGGAGCCCCCGGACCGCACGAGCGCGGGGGACCGGCCGAGCACGACCGCGTACTGGCACGGATCGCCGGCGACAGTCCGCCGATCTCCGCCGCCTTCCTCTCGGTCGACAAGGCCGCTCCGACCGGCGAGGCGGCACTGCCGCTGCTCAGGGCCTTGCGGGCGAGCAAGCTGACCCGGTTGCTGCTGGTCTTCCGGGACCCTCGGTCACCCCTTCTCGAACGCGTCGTGGACACGCTGCTCGACGACGCGTGGGCCGAGCGCCGCACCACGGCCGTGGGAGCGCGACTCGCCGTGCTCGCCGCGCTGGAGAAGAGGTTCCGCAGGCTGTACGCGCACTCGGGTGACCGGGACGGGACCGAGGCGCCCCCGCCGCGCCACCGTCAACTGGCCTCGCGACTGGCCGAGTTACGCACCGACGGCGAGATCCCGCAGAAGAGTGCCGCTCTCGCGTACGAGTTGTTCCTGCTCGACGTCGCCGTCGAGGAGGCGGTCCAGCGGACGGGTTCCGCCGTACAGCACCTCGACCGGCCGAATTCACCGGGCGAGTACGTCGTGCTCCCGCCCGGTGACAAGCTCACCGATCTGCCGCACATCAGGGTCAAGGATCCCGACGCGTTCGTGGAGCCCGAGCCGGAGGAACCGACGGAGCCGGAGTCCGGTCTCGTGGGCGGCCAGGTACTGCACCAGCAGTACAAGGTCGTCGGACTGCTCGGCGAGGGCACCTACGGTCAGGTGTATCTGGCCCGGGACCAGATGCTGGAGGACCGCGCGGTGGCCCTCAAGGGCGTACGGGATCCCGCCGACCAGACCGACCGTCAGATCTCCCGGCTCGAACTGCTCCGGCTGGTCGGCCTCAACCACCCCTCGATCATCAAGGTGTTCAACTACGCACCGCATCCCGGCCACCCCGAGCAGCCCGAACACCCGGCGAACAACGCCCGGTTCATCGTGATGGAGTTCGCCGACGGGGCTCCCCTGAAGTGGGTCGCCGAACAGATCGAGAAGAACGCGGCGCCGTTCGACGGATACCGCGTCCACGAGTTCATCGCCGTCTACGGGCTGGAGATCCTGGACGCGCTCGGATATCTCCACAAGGACGAGGAGTTCGTCTACGGCGACCTGTCCCTGACCAATGTCATCCACTGCGGCAACGGCATCAAACTCATCGATGTCGCGGGCGTCCGCCAGATCGGCCACGCGGGCCCGGTCACCTTTCCGGCCCCCGAGATCGGCAGCTCCACCAAGGTGACGGTCGCGGCCGATCTGTACGCGGTCGGGGCCGTCCTCCAGGAACTGCTCGACCGGGTTCCCGCGCCCCCGGTCGACCTCGGTACGACCTCGCTCCGGCGTGTCCTGGACCGGGCACTGGCCCGGCGCCCCGAGGACCGGTTCGCCGACGCCCAGGAGATGTCCGACCAGCTCCGGGGCGTGCTGCGCGAGTTGCGCTCGCTGCGGCGCGACGAGGAGACGTTCCAGCCGTCACTGCTGTTCTCGGCCGCGCCCGCCGCGCTCGACGGTGAACTCGGCAAGGCGCCGCCGCTCGAACAGTGGCGGCACGGCGGCACCGACAAGCGTCCGCTGACCATACGGCCGCCGGCACCGGCCGAGGTGGCCGTGGGCCTGCCCGTACCCAAAGTGAGCGAGCACGACCTGAACTGGAAGGAGTTGCAGCGCACGTCGTACGACGATCCGGCCGGTCTGCTCCAGCTCAGCGCCGGCTGGGGGCCCTCCCCCGAGCTGGCGCTCCTGCGCTGCCGCCTCCATCTGGAGGTGGGCCGCTACCAGCCGGCCGACGCGGCGAGGCATCTGGCGTCGGCCACGGCCGAGTTGGAGCTGGCCGAGGTCGCCGTCGGCACCCTGGCGGAGTACGACTGGCGTCTGCGCTGGCACCAGGGTCTGCTTCATCTCGCCGGAAACGACGCGGAGTCGGCGCTGCGGTCCTTCGACCAGGTCTACGCGGCGATTCCCGGTGAGTACGCGCCCAAGCTCGCCCTCGGCTACTGCCACGAGGTCCTCGGCCACCCGCAGGACGCGATGGTCTTCTACAGCGCGGTGTGGAAGCGCAACCACGCGCTCGGCAGCGCCGCCTTCGGCCTCGCCCGTATCCATCTGGCCGACGGCGACACCCAGCTCGCCCTCGACCGGCTCGACGCCGTCCCCGCCGACTCGCGGCACCGCACCGCCGCCCGCACGGGCATGGCGCGGATCCACGCGGACCTGCCGGCCGACGGTGAGCCGCCGACCGTGGACGCCGCCAGGAAGGCGTGCGAGGCGCTGCACCGGCTCACCAGATACGAAGGACTGACGGACCGTCAGGCCCAGGACCGGCTGCGCACCGATCTGTTGGAGCTGTTGCTCCGGCTGGTCACCGCTCCCCCGGTGCCGGATCCGCTGCGCGCGCTCCGCGAGGCGCTGGACCAGGAGATCGCGATCCCCGACACGGAGCACACCCTGCGCAAGCAGCTGGGTGCCGGTTACGAGCGGCTCTCCGAGCAGGTGCCGCGTACCGCCCGGCGTGAGCACACCACGCTGGAGAGGGCCCTGCTCGACAACGCCTACCGCACCCGCCCGTACGCGTTCGGCCACAGCAGGGGCGAGCAGCGCCAGGGCCGGTTGCGCGGCTGGCGACCGGGCCTGCTGCGCGGCCGGGCGACGGGCCCGTCGGCGGCGGACGCCGGCGCCGGGGAGCGGTGATGGGCCACCCCCGCGTCACCGTGCCCCCGTCGCGCCGGTCCCCCCGGACGGCGGTGCGGTCGGCGGGGCGCGCCGTGTGGCGTTCGGTGGGGCGGCCGTTGTGGGACCGGTCCTCCGGGCGCAGGCCCCGGACGAACAGGCGACGGCACACCGCCCCGTTCCTGTTCAGCCGCATGCTGCTGCTGCCGGCGCTCGCCCTGTCCGTCCTGGCGCTCGCCGGGACGGCGTATCTCGACCTCCACGACCGTACGCGGCAACTACGGGAGCGGTACGCCCCCGCCATGGTCGAACTGGCCCATGCCAGAACGTCGTTGGCCCTCGCGCACAACGAGGCCACCCGGCGGCTCGGCGAGAACGGCAGGGATCCGCTGCTCCAGACCGATCTCGTCGGGCTCGGCGAGAGGTATCCGTCCCTGCTGACCGAGGCGTCGCAGAGCCTCAACAACGCGGCACAGACCGAGGCCCTGCGCACCGACCAGGAGCAGGAGGTCCGTGTGGTGTCCGGGCTGGTGGTGGCCTACGACGACTGGATCGGCTGGGCCGACAGCCACCACGAGAGCGAGGCACTGCGCACGGCGGGGCTGGACTACGCGGGAAGTCTGCTGCACGACGTCGGCACGCCCGACGAGCCCATGGCCGTGCTCGACCGCATCGCGGCCCTTGAGGACGAGTTGAACAAGGACGCGTCGGAGCTTTCGGGCTGGAGCGCGCTGTCCGCCGTGACGGCGGCGGGCGCCCTGCTGGCCGTGCTGGTCTTCGTGTTCGTCGTCGTCGGCGCGTTGGACTTCATCCACGCCCAGCTGCATGTGCTCAGCGTGGTGCTGGCGCTGTGCGCGCTGCCGGTGCTGCTGGTCCTCGGCGTGCTGGTGCTCGGCGCCGTGGGTCAGCACCGCGCGCAGGAGGACGTGCGGCGGGCGGGCGCCGAGCTGACCGCGGTGAGCGCGACGGTGAAGGCCGATCCGACGATCGAGGATGTGGACGAGCGCCTGGCCGTCGATCTGCGCGGTACGCATCCGGGCAGGTGGGCGCTGGCCGCCGAAGTCGCCCTGGCGGTCGGCGCGGTGGGCGCGGTGGCGTCCGGCTTCACGCTCTTCCACTACGGCCGCAGGCACTTGCAGATCCTCTGGAGGACGTCGTGAGGGCTCCGTACGGACTCTTCCGCTCCGTGCTGGCCGGGGTCCTGCTCGCGGGGGCGGCCGTCGTGTCGGCCGGGTGCGCGGCCGAGGAGAAGCCGACGCTGGTGGTCCTCGGTCCGTGGACGGACGGCGAGGAGAAGCCGTTCAAGGCGACGCTCGCGAGGATAGGCGAGCGGACGGGCCGGCAATACGTCTACGAGGGCACGCGTTCGTTGCGCGAGACGCTGGTCGCGCAGCTGCGGACGGACGCCCCGCCCGATGTGGCGATCCTCAACGGCACCGGCGAACTGGCCGAGTACGCGCTCGACGGGGACGCGGAGCCGTTGCCGCCGGACGTGGAGAGCGAGGCGTTCGGTCCGTGGGCGCCGCGTTTCCCGGTCACGGACAACGACGGGGACACGGATGTGCACGCGTACTGGGTCCCTGTGCGGGTGGACCTCAAGTCCATCGTCTGGAGCAAGGCGGGCGAGGATCAGGCCGGTGCCGAGGAGGCGGTGTGGTGCCTGGGCATGGCCTCGGGCGCGACCTCCGGGTGGCCGGGCACGGACTGGATCGAGGATCTGCTGCTGCAACGGCACGGGTACGAGGTGTACGAGAAGTGGGCCACCGGAAACCAGGCGTGGGACAGGGGTCCCGTGAAGGAAGCCTGGCAGGAGTGGGCCGCCGTGCTCGCCACCGACGACAGGGCGAACGGTCTCACCTCGCTGACCAGGCACTTCGAGAGTCTGGGCGCGAACAGGTACGGGCTGCTGAACGGGAAGGACTGCACCCGCGAGCACCAGGGTTCGTTCATCCGCCGCCACTACGGTCCCGACGTGACGCCCGCCCCGACGTCCGACTTCGTCGCGGGTCTGCCGGCGGACCGGAACGTGTTCGAGGTCTCGGGCGACATGGCCGCGGTGTTCAAGCCGAGCGACGCGGCCTGGGAGCTGCTGCTGGAACTCACCTCGCCGCGGGCCCAGGCCGACTGGGTCGAAGCGGCGGATCCGGGTGAACGGCCGTACTTCCCGTCCGGCGCTGCGGGCATAACGGGCACGACGCGGACGTCCGCCCCGACCGGGGCCTCGGCGGCCGTGCTGCACATGTTCAACAACGCGGATCAGATCTGCTTCGACGCGTCCGACGCCATGCCGTCGACGCTGCGGGGTGCCTTCCAGCGGGCCGTACTGCAATTCCTGGAGAAACCGCAGGACGCCGTGGCGCTCGACGATCTGCTGGGCCAGCTGGAGGCGGAGCGGATGCTGCAGAGGAGGGCGGGGGCGTTCGTACTGGACGACCTGTGCGAGGAGCCACCGGGCGGGGTGCCGGGGGGCTAGGACCTGTCTTCAAAGTCCCGCCGGGAAACACGAAAGGCAAGGAGCGCACCCGCTCCTTGCCACTCTCAACATATAGCGCACCCGGGGGCTTGCGGCAAGACCCCCGTCGTGCCGCAGAATTGCCGGCCGAGGCACCGGAACGTACCGAAATCTTCGATTCACGGTTTCTGTGTGCTTCTGCATGCCATTGGCGATACGTGGGGGTTCTTTGTGTTTGACGTGATCGTGGCCGGCGGTGGACCGACCGGCTTGATGCTGGCCGCCGAGTTGCGGCTGCACGGGGTGCGGACGCTCGTACTGGAGAAGGAGGCGGAGCCGACCAGGGTGGTCCGCGCGCTCGGGCTGCACGCGCGCAGCATCGAAGTGATGGACCAGCGTGGGCTGCTGGACCGGTTCCTCGCGCTGGGCCGGCAGTACCCGCTCGGTGGGTTCTTCGCCGGCATCCGCAAGCCGGCGCCGGTCCGGCTGGACACCTCGCATCCGTACGTCCTGAGCATCCCGCAGCCGGTCACCGAGCGGCTGCTGAACGAGCACGCCACCGAGCTGGGCGTCGAGATCCGGCGCGGCCACGAACTGGTCGGGCTGAGTCAGGACGACGAAGGGGTGGGCGTCGAGCTGGCCGACGGCGCGCGGCTGCGTTCGCGCTACCTGGTCGGCTGCGACGGCGGCCGCAGCACGGTGCGCAAACTGCTCGGCATCGGCTTCCCCGGTGAGCCCAGCAGGGTCGACACGCTGCTGGGCGAGATGGCGGTGGCCGAGTCGCAGGAGACGATGACCGCCGTGATGGCCGAAGTCCACAAGACCCAGGTGAGGTTCGGCGCCATGCCCCTCGGGGACGGGGTGTACCGCGTCGTCGTGCCCGCCGCGACGGTGGCCGAGGACCGCTCGGTCCCGCCGGCCTTCGAGGAGTTCAAGCAGCAGATGCGGGCGACCGCCGGTACCGACTTCGGGGTGCACTCGCCCCGCTGGCTGTCCCGCTTCGGCGACGCCACCCGGCAGGCCGAGCGCTACCGGTCCGGCCGGGTGCTGCTGGCGGGCGACGCGGCGCACATCCATCCGCCGACGGGCGGGCAGGGCCTCAACCTCGGTATCCAGGACGCGTTCAACCTCGGCTGGAAGCTGGCCGCCGAGGTGAGTGGCTGGGCGCCGGAGGGGCTGCTCGACAGTTACGCCGCCGAACGGCACCCGGTGGCCGCCGACGTACTGAACAACACCCGCGCGCAGATGGAGCTGATGTCCACCGAGCCGGGTCCTCGGTCCGTGCGCCGGCTCGTGTCGGAACTGATGGACTTCGAGGAGGTGAGCCGGTATCTGATCGAGAAGATCATCGCGATCAGGGTCCGCTACGACTTCGGCGACGGGCACGACCTGCTCGGCCGGCGGCTGCGGGACGTGACGCTGAAGCGGGGGCGCCTGTACGAGCTGACGCACGGCGGCCGCGGCCTGCTCCTCGACCAGACCGGCCGGCTCTCGGTGGCGGGCTGGGCCGACCGGGTCGACCACGTCGTGGACGTCAGCGAGGAACTGGACGTGCCCGCCGTGCTGTTGCGGCCGGACGGCCATGTGGCGTGGGTCGGCGACGACCAGGCGGATCTGGTCGACCGGCTGCCCACGTGGTTCGGCGCCGCGGCGGGTTGAGCGCACGGCGCCTGCTCGACGGACTCGACCGCCGGATGGGACGCGCGGGCGTCCCGTCCGGCGGTCGAGGATGGATCGGCCACCACCGGTCAGGGGGTGATGGCGATGTTCGTCAGACCGCGGCCACCTGTGACGGTGTTGTTGGAGTGCACGGTGGTGCGGCAACTGGCTGTGTCTGCCGTGACGTTGATGGCGAGCTGCTTGTCGCCGGTGGCGCCGTTCAGGTCCGACTTGTTGCCGCGGAAGACCGTGCCGCAGCCCCAGCCCGACTGCTGGGTGTGGGTCTCGAAGCCGTTGTTGGTGGTGTTCTTCCCGGTGTTGTTCTCGACGAGGGTGTTGTTGCCCTTCACATCGACCCAGGAGTCGTCGAAGTTGGCGCCGGTCAGCCCCCGGCCGTCGAAGGTGTTGCCGATGATCTTCGCGCCGGTGGTGCCCTCCTTGATGTCGATGGCTTCGCCGCCGACATCGGGACCGATGGTGTTGTTGAGGATCTGCGCGTTGTCGCTCTTGTCGGAGGTGCCGCCGGCCGAACCGACGTAGACGCCCTCGCCCATGCCCCGGCCGTCGTTGCCGGTGTCGTAGATCCGCGAGTTCTTGACGACTCCGTCGCGGCTGGTCTTCCGGAAGTGGATGCCCTCCATGTCCAGGTTGTGCACGACGACGGAGTCGATGACCACGCCGTCGGCCGTGTCGGCCATGATCCCCTTCTGGGCGCCGGTGAGGGTGATGCCCTTGACGGTCCAGTACGAGGCGCCGTTGAGGTGCAGTACGTACCCGCCACCCGCGTTGAGGACAGCCTTCTCCGAACCGGTGAGCGTGATGCGGGAGTTGGCGGTGGCGGCGACCAGCGCCTTGAAGTTTCCGGTGTAGTTGCCGTCGGCGAGCTGGATCGTGTCGCCGGGGCGGACGGTGGTGAGCGCCGACTTCAGTTCGGCGGCGGTCTTCACGTTGATGACCGCCGCGTGGGCCGGGGTGACGGTCATGGACAGCACGCCGGCCGTCGTGGCCACGGCGAGGAGGGTGGGGAGCAGCCTTCGAGCACGCATCGCAAGCGCCTTCCTGCGGGAGTGTGGGGTCTCATATGCGAACAGGGGACGAGCTTGTGAACACTGGAGCTGATTGGCCACCGTAGGGACACCAACGAACCGCGTCAAGGTCCGTACCAATAGCGGAACTTGGGCCCACCGATACGCCCCGTCAGTACACCCCGCCGACAGGCTCCTCCGGCAGCGGAACGGGATCGTCGCGCGCGGGCCGTCCGGACATGCGAACGGGGCGGCGCCCCGAGAGACGCCGCCCCGCGACCACCTGTCAGGCGTTCGGGTCGAACGGGATGCCGCCCGGCTTGGCCTTGGAGAGGTGCGAGTTGAACGTGCTGTCCTTGATACCGAGCGTCGCGCTGCCGAAGTCGGCACCGCTCAGCTTGTCGCGCAGACCGGCGGGGTAGCCCTCCCAGCCGACGAGCGTCGGATACTGCCACGTTCCCTTGTGGTTCTCCGGCGGCTCGTCACCCGTGCTCGCGGAACGGAAGGCGTGCGTGCTGCCGCCGTCCTTGTGGTAGACGACCTTGGCGTGGTTGCCGTCGAACTGGATCTGGGACCGGTTGTGGATCTGGAACCCGCCGTGGGCGGAGGTCGACACGTACTCGACGTTGTTGTCCTTCACCCACACCACGATGTGCTCCCAGTCGTGGCGGTGCCCGGCGCTGCCGCCGCCGAGTGACACCTGGTCCTTCTCGAAGTAGGACGCGTACATGATCGCGCACCACCCGTTGTTGCACTTCTCGCGCGAGTAGCTGTTGGTGTTCTCCAGGTCGGACAGGTCACGGCAGTTGCCGTTGACGTCACCGCCCATGCCCAGCCCCGGGGCTATGGTGCCGTCGGGGCCGATGGCGGGGCTGGCGTAGCAGCCGTCACGGTCGTAGTCGTAGGCGGGCTGGAACGACTGCTCCTGCCCGTTGGCGTTGCCGGGGAGCGCCCTTGGGGGATCGGCGTGGGCGATGGCCGGGGAGGCTATCACCAGTGCTACGGCTCCGACGAGACTCGTGAGCGAGATCCTCGCGAGCCGTCGCGGCGAGCCTGTTCGCTTGGCCGAGGGCCAACTCTTCTTCAACTGCGTCCTCCTGGTCGAACCCGCTGTGGGGGCGGGCTGGGCCGGGCCGTCCACGGCACGCATGTTGACCATGTCGTGCGCGTGGCGGCCACTGAACACGCAGAGTCTGCCCGGAGTTGGGGATCAGCGGCAATGAACCAGGCGCGTCGGAAGCCTGTACATCAGCCCTCGACATCCTCCGTGCCGAGCGACTCGTAGAGCACCGGGTCCCGTCGGCGGATACGCAGCGCCATCGCCACCCCCACCAGGAAGAGCACCGGAAGCGGCAGCAGCAGGGACCAGTTGACGGCGGAGCCGGCGGCGGTGAGGAGGTCGAGCTGGGAGACCGAGAGCCACACGAGCACCACCAGGCCGACGGCGGCGACGGCGGGGGCCACCAGTACGCGCCAGGGCGAGTGACCTCGGAGGTTCTTCGCGAAGAAGCAGACCACCGCGAGCGCGGTGAGCGCTTCGAGCGCGAGGATGCCGAGCACGCCGGGCGCGGCCGACCAGAGGAAGACCACGAGGTACGGGTCGGCGCCGAGGATCATCGCCAGGCCGAGGACCAGGGCGTTGACGACGGTCTGCGCGACCGTGCCGCCGACCGGTGCGCCGGACCGCCGGTGGATCCGGCCGAACGCGGCCGGCAGGACACGCTGCCGGCCGAGCGCGAAGAAGTAGCGGGAGGCCGCGTTGTGGAAGGCGAGGGCGGCGGCGAAGGCGCTCGTACAGAGCAGGATCTGACCGAAGTCGGAGGCCCAGGCGCCGACATAGTGGGTGATCGAGGCGAAGGTCATGTTCGCCACGTCGTCACCGCCGGCGAACGCGACCGCCCCGTCGGAGCCGTACGCGACGAAGACGCACCACACCGAGAAGGTGTAGAAGACCGCGAGGAAGCCGATGGCGATGTAGGTGGCGCGCGGGATCGTACGCGCCGGGTCGCGGACCTCCTCCGCGTACAGCGCCGTCGCCTCGAAGCCGATGAAGCCGCCGGCCGTCAGCACCAGCAGCGCCCCGAAGCCGTCGTGGGTGACCAGGCTCGGTGCGAAGACGCTCACGGTCGGGCCGCTCGCGCCGCCCTTCACCAGCACGAACACCTCGTAGATGACGAGGACGAGGAGTTCGAGCCCGAGCGCGATGCCCAGCACGCGGGCGCCGAGGGTGACCTTGGAGTAGCCGAGGAACGCGACCGCCGCCGTGCCGACCACCGCGATGAGCTGCCAGGGGACGTCCAGGCCGAACAGGGAGGAGAAGGTGTTCGCCGTGTAGTACGCGAAGCCGGCGAGCAGACAGACGGCCATCGCGTTGTAGGCGACGAGCGCGACCAGCGCGGAGCCGATGCCGAGCGGGCGGCCGAGACCTCGGGCGATGTACGAGTAGAAGGCGCCCGCGTTCTTGATCATCGGGCTCATCGCGGTGAACCCGGCGGCGAAGAGCAGCAGGATCGCGCCGGGCACGATGTAGCCGTACGCGGCCGACTCGCCGCCCGTGCGGATCGCGAGCGGCACCACACCGGCCATGACCGTGAGGGGCGCGGCGGCCGCGACGACGAAGAAGACGAGGTCCTTGGTGGTCAGCCCGGCGTTGGCGAGACGGACCGGCCGCGGCTCGGCGCCGGGGCCGTTGCCCGTGCCCGTGCCCTGGCCCGTGCCCTGGCCCTCGGCGCGCGTGTCAGACGACTTCGCCATGACGGTCCTCCCTGTCCGGCAGCTCTGTTCCGCCGTCCGCCCGGTCGACCCAGACCTGGGTGCCGCGCTGGACGCGGACGATGTGCTCCCGGCCGTACGCCTTCGGGGTGTCGAGCGGGTTCAGCCCGAGCGCGAGGACGTCCGCGCTCTTGCCGACGGTCAGTGAGCCCGTGACGCCGTCGACCCGCAGCGCGCGGGCACCGTTGAGGGTGGCGGCGACGAGGGCGTCCATGGGCGGCATGCCCGTCTCGATCATCGTCCTGACCTCGGTGAGCGTCGAGACCCCGAAGGGAACGGTCTCGCTGGAGAAACTGTCGCTGCCCACGGCGATGCGCACACCCGCCGTGCGGGAGGCGTTGAAGTTGTCGGCCACGCGGTTCTTCTCCTTCTCGACCATCGTCTCGCCCCGGTAGTTCTCCAGGCCCTCACGCGGCGGCGGCGGGTAGTGGTCGAACCACGGGCCGAGGAACAGCTGAAGCGTCGGTACGTGGACGACGCCCTGGTCGCGCATCATCCCGATGCACTCCTCGTCCAGCTCCTCGCCGTGTTCCAGTGTGGCGACCCCGGCCCGCAGACAGTCCTTGGTGGCGGCGAGGGACTCGGCGTGCGCGAGGACGGGGGCGCCGACCATACGCGCCTCCCGTACGACCGCGCGAAGCTCGTCGAGGTCGAAGTGCTGGTCGGTCTCCAGCTCCTTGTCCCACATGCCGCCGCCGGTGGCCCAGATCTTCACGGCGTCCGAGCCCATGCGGTTCAGCAGTCGGACGGTCTTGCGGATCTCCTCGGGACCGTCGGCGAGCAGGGCCCAGGGGTGGCTGCGCTGGACCAGGTCGCAGTGCAGGTTGTGCGCGTCGCCGTGGCCGCCGGTACGGGAGATGCCGGGGCCGCAGGCCACGATCCGGGGTCCGGGCAGCCGCCCGGCGTTGACGGCGCGCTTGAGGCGCAGTCCGTTGCGGGAGATGTCCCGGATGGTGGTGACGCCGTGGACCATCAGCTCGCGCATCTGGACGGTCGACTCGACGGCCTGCTGGAGGTCGTCCTCGATGACCCACTGGGTGAAGTCGGAACTCTGTGTGCCGCCGAGATGGGTGTGGCAGTCGATGAGGCCCGGGATCAGGGTCGCGTCGTGGAGATCCACGTGTTCCGCCGTGCCCGGCACCTGTACGTCGGTCTCGGTGCCGACGGCGGTGATGACACCGTCGGTGATGACGAGAACGGCGTCGCCGATCGGATCGGCACCCGTCCCGTCGATCAGTGTGGACGCATGGAGAGCTTGTATTTTCGTTGTCATGGAGCACCTCTACCGTCAAAGTGATGGCTAGAAGCTAGGTGCACGATCAATATGGTGTCAATGAGTCCTGTCGAGTAATCTCCTGATGAAAGTGGTGGGTCCGCGCGACGAAGTCGGGGTGTCGAGACCTCCCGGAGGACCCGCCCCAGAGGACCCGAGGAGCACCGTGCGACACGGACAATTCAGCGGCCTGCGACCCGCGGACCTGGACGAGACAGACCGGACCCTGGTCCGCATCCTCCAGGCGGACGGGCGCACGCCGGTCGCCGAACTGGCCCGGACGGTGGGCCTGTCGCACGCGGCGACGCGCCAGCGGCTCAACCGGCTGATCGCGGAGCGGATCGTCGCGGTGGGCACCATGACCCACCCGGGCACGCACGGCCTCCACCGCTCGGCGATGGTGGGCATCCGGTGCGACTCACGGACGCGGAGCGTCGCCGCGAGCGTGTCGAAGCTGGACGAGGCGTACTACGTGGTGACGGGCATGGGCGCGTACGACCTCATGGTGGAGGTGATGGCGCGGGACGACGCGCACCTGATCGACCTGATCGCGTCGATCAGATCGATCACGGGGGTGCTCTCCACGGACGTGACGCTGATCGCGGAGACCACGAAGTGGGTCTACGCGCCGGACTTCACGGGCTGAATCGCACGGGGCCGACGGGGCCGGACAGGACCGCCGCCGCCCCGCCGGGCCCGCTCGCCCCGCTGTGTCACGTCAGTGGCGGTGCCCGGCCGCGTTGGGCCGGCGCCCCGGCGGGTAGTCCGGGGTCGGCGGGGCGATGACGGCCGGGATGGCGCGGGCCTCGGTGACGCCGCCGTGGACGGTGACGAGGTCGCCGTAGTGGTGGATCTTCAGCGGGTCACCGGTGGGGAGGGTGTACGTGGCGGTCGTCGGGGTGATCTCGACCCGCAGATGGCGGCCCCGGAACTGCACCGTGAAGGCGAGCCGGCTGATCTGTTCGGGCAGCCGGGGCGAGAAGTCCAGCCGGTCCCCGTGGTGCCGCATGCCGCCGAAGCCGGCCACCAGAGCCGTCCAGGTGCCCGCGAGCGAGGCGATGTGCAGGCCGTCGCGCGTGTTGTGCTCCAGGTCCTCCAGGTCCATCTGCGCCGCCTCGGTCAGATAGTCGTAGGCGAGACGCAGGTGTCCCGTCTCCACCGCGATGACCGCCTGGCAGCAGGCCGACAGCGAGGAGTCCCGGACGGTGATGGCTTCGTAGTAGGCGAAGTTGCGCGCCTTGTGGTCGGCGTCGAAGTACGAGCCGCACTTGAACATCGCCAGGACCAGGTCCGCCTGTTTGACGACCTGCTTGCGGTAGATGTCGAAGTACGGGAAGTGGAGCAGGAGCGGGTACTGGTCGGGCCGGGTGCCCTCGAAGTCCCACTGCTGGTGCCCGGTGAACCCGTTGTCCTGCTCGTGCACCCGCAACTCGTCGTTGTAGGGGATGTGCATGGCGTCGGCGGCGTCCCGCCAGGTGGCGCTCTCCTCGTCGTCGACGCCGAGCTGGGCCGCCCGGTCGGGGTGGCGCTCCACGATGTCGGCCGCCGCCAGCAGATTCGTCCGGGCCATCAGATTCGTGTACGTGTTGTCGTCCACGACGGCGCTGTACTCGTCGGGGCCGGTGACGCCGTCGATGTGGAAGGCGCCGTGGTGGTCGTGGTGACCGAGGGACCGCCACAACCGCGCGGTCTCCACCAGCAGTTCCACGGCGCAGTCGCGCTCGAACTCCTCGTCCTCGGTGGCGGACAGATAGCCCACCACGGCGTCGGCGATACCGGCGTTCACATGGAAGGCGGCGGCGCCGGCCGGCCAGTAGGCCGAGCATTCCGAGCCCTCGATGGTCCGCCAGGGGAACGCCGCCCCGCGCAGCCCGAGTTGCTCGGCCCGCTCACGCGCGGCCGGCAGGGTGCTCTGGCGCCAGCGCAGCGCCTGGGACACCGCGTCGGACGAGGTGTAGGTGAGCAGCGGCAGGACGAACGCCTCGGTGTCCCAGAAGGCGTGTCCGTCGTAGCCGGACCCGGTCAACCCCTTTGCGGCGATGCCTCGTTGCTCGGCGCGGGCGCCGGCCTGCAGGACATGGAAGAGGGCGAAGCGTACGGCCTGCTGGATCTCTTCGTCCCCCTCCACCTCCACGTCGGCGCATCTCCAGAAGTCGTCGAGATACGCGCGCTGTTCCTCGGCGAGCCCCTTCCAGCCGACGCTCGCCGCGCCGGCCAGAGCGGCGTCCACCTGGTCGCCGACCGCGGGCAGCGACCGGGTGCTCGACCATCCGTACGCCACGAGCTTGTCGAGCCGCAGGCTCTTGCCGGGCGCCAGGACGGAGGTGACGGTCAGCCGCGCGATGTCGTCGTCGGACTCGCACTCCGTCGTGGTCGGCTCGGGTCCGGACACGACGTGGTCCGCCGCCGCGCCGACGCGCAGACAGCTGCGGCGTGTGGAGTGCACCAGCCGCAGCCGGTTTCCCGACGCGAAGGTCTCCTCCGCCTGGAGCGGCGCCTCCAGCGCGACGGCGGCGCGGGGGTCGGTCGCGGCGTCGGGCAGTTGCTCGTTGGCCACCAGCTCCGACTGGATCACGATGCGCACCTCGGAGTCGACCGCCTCGACCTCGTAGGAGACGGCGGCGATGGCTCGCTGGGTGAAGGACACGAGCCGGGTGGAGCGCACCCGTACGGTGCTGCCGGCCGGTGAGGTCCACTCGCAGGTGCGGCGCAGCACGCCGGCGCGCAGGTCGAGCACGCGCTCGTGGGAGCGCAGCTGCCCGTAGCGCAGGTCGAACGGCTCGTCGTCGACCAGCAGCCGGATGATCTTGCCGTTGGTGACGTTGATGACGGTCTGGCCGGACTCCGGGTAGCCGTAGCCGGCCTCGGCGTACGGCAGGGGGTGCAGTTCGTGGACGCCGTTGAGGTACGAGCCCGGCAGGCCGTGCGGTTCGCCCTCGTCGAGGTTGCCGCGCCAGCCGACGTGGCCGTTGGAGAGCGCGAAGACCGATTCGCTCTGCGGCAGGACGTCGAGGTTGAGTTCCGTCTCCCGCAGCGACCAGGGCTCCACGGCGTACATCGAGTCGGTGATCATGCCTGCGGCTCCTGGTCGGAAGGGTCGGCACGGCCGGCGCGGTCGGCGGGGCGGGCGAGTTCGCCGGGATCGGCGAGGTCTGCCAGGTCCGTGACGACGGTGTCCGCGCCGTGGGCCCGCAGCGCGTCGGCCTGGCCGACCCGGTCGACGCCGACGACGTACCCGAAGTGTCCGGCGCGGCCCGCCTCCATGCCCGCGAGCGCGTCCTCGAACACGGCGGCGGCCGAAGCCTCGACGCCCAGGTCGTCCGCCGCCGCGAGGAAGGGTGCGGGGTCGGGCTTGCCCGGCAGTCCGCGCTCCGCCGCCACGACGCCGTCGACGCGGGTGTCGAAGAGGGCCTCGGCGTCGACGGCCCGGAGGATGTCGCGGCAGTTGGTGCTGGAGGAGACGACGGCGGTACGCAGTCCACTCGCCCGGACGGCCCGGATGTAGCGGAGCGAACCCTCGTACGCCTCGACACCGCCGGCCCTGATCCTCTTCAGCAGCAGGTCGTTCTTGCGGGTGCCGAGGCCCTGGACGGTGGCCCGGTCGGGCGGGTCGTCCGGCGAGCCTTCGGGGATCTTGATCCCGCGCGAGGCGAGGAACGCCCGCACGCCGTCGGCCCGGGGAAGCCCGTCGACGAACTGGTTGTAGTCGGCGACGGCGTCGAACGGGCGGAATTCGTCGCCGCCGCCCCCGCGCTCCCGAAGGAATTCGTCGAACGTCTCCTTCCAGGCCGCCGCGTGCACGACGGCCGTCCTGGTGATGACACCGTCGAGGTCGAACAGGCAGACCTGGACGCTGTCCGGGAGGCCGAGTTTCGTCATGCGCGCACCTGCTCCGTGGAAGAGGGCTGCTCTCCCGGCAATCGTAGGGCGGCCGACCCGGCGCGACCTGGCCGTTCGGCCGTCTGGGCGACCGGCCCGCGCGTCAGACGGTGAGCTGGTCGAGGAAGCCGAAGAGGTTCGCCCGCGTGCGCTCGATCTGCTGCTCCATGGTCAGGCTCTCCTCCATACGTCCCCCGGGCGCCGCGGTCTTCTTTCCGCGTACGTAGAGGGAGCAGGCGAGGTCGGAGCACATGTACAGCCCGATCGAGTTCCCGTCGCGGCCCGCCTTGCCGCTCTTGCGCGCGGTCATCAGCGACACCCCGCTGCCGGGGTGGGTGGTCAGACAGAGGGAGCACATGCTGCGGTGCAGAAACCCGCGTCGTCGTGACGGATAACGCAGCGTCACACCGATGAGCGCGCCGTCCCTTTCGGTGACGAGATAGCCGCGGTCGGGCGCCGAGAGGTCGAGCCAGCCCAGGAAGTCCAGGTCTTCCCAGGGGCGCTCGACGAGGTCGCGGGGCAGCGGAAGTCGCGCCGCCTCTCCCTTGGAGCAATTGACGAACGACGTACGGATGTCCTTCTCGGTCACGACTTTCATGATTCCGAAGCTAACAGTGCCTAATCATATTAGGCAAACAATTATTTCCCCTAGGTGACCGGGTGTGCTGGGATGGACCCTCGTCGCACCACACCGAACACGCCGAACCGCGTCGCACCACGCAGAGCACCGGCCGAGCACAGGAGGTGGCGCCCATGGCGCGCGAACGACTGACGGTCGACCGGCTGACCGAGGCGGCGGGCGTCCTCGCGGACGAGGTGGGCCTGGAGAACGTCACGGTGGCCGCGCTCGCCCGGCGCTTCGACGTCAAGGACGCCAGCCTCTACGCCCACCTCAGGAACGCGGCGGACCTGCGGACCAGGATCGCGCTGCTGGCGGTCGACGAGTTCGCCGAGCGCGTCGCCACCGCGGTGGCGGGCCGGGCCGGCAAGGACGCGCTCGTCGCGTTCGCCGACGCGTACCGGGCGTTCGCGCTGGAGCGCCCCGGTCTGTACGCGGCCACACAGACCCGCGTCGACCCGGCGATCGCCGCCACTCCCCCGTCGTACGTGCGCACCATCGAGCTGACGTACGGGATGCTGCGGGCGTACGGCCTGACGGAGCCGGACCTGACCGACGCCGTACGGCTGCTGCGCAGCACCTTCCACGGCTTCAGCACGCTGGAGGCCAACGGCGGATTCGCGGCCGACCGCGACGTCCGGGCTTCCTGGGAGCGGACCGTCGAGGCGCTCCATGTCCTGTTGGAGCACTGGCCGCGCGCGGGGACCGCGGCGCCCACTGGCGCGGCCTCACCTCATAGGGTTACGTAGCGCCAGGACCTCGGGCTCGACGCCCCGGGCGGCGGCCGACCGACACGATTGGAGTTCGCCGATGGTGCACGACAGGGCCGGGCAGCAGGCGCAGCCCGGAGATCTGGTGGACGTGGCGCGGCTGGTGACGGCCTATTACGCGCTGCACCCGGATCCGGCCGAGCCCGCGCAGCGGGTCACCTTCGGTACGTCGGGGCACCGCGGCTCCGCCCTCGTGGCGGCGTTCAACGAGGACCACATCGCCGCCACCACCCAGGCCATCTGCGACTACCGGACCCGCCAGGGCACCGACGGGCCGGTGTTCCTGGGCGTCGACACGCACGCCCTGTCCGAGCCGGCCCGGGTCACCGCGCTGGAGGTGCTGGCCGCCAACGGTGCCACCGTCCTGATCGACTCGGACGACGGCTACACACCCACCCCGGCCGTCTCGCACGCGATCCTGACGTACAACCAGGACCGCGCCACCGGCCTCGCCGACGGCATCGTGGTCACGCCGTCGCACAACCCGCCGGCCGACGGCGGGTTCAAGTACAACCCGCCCAACGGCGGCCCCGCCGGATCGGACGCCACCTCCTGGATCCAGGACCGCGCCAACGCCCTGATCGAGGCGGGCCTCAAGGAGGTCCGCCGGATTCCGTACACGCGGGCGCTGGCCGCCGACACCACGGGGCGGCACGACTTCCTGACCCGGTACGTGGACGACCTGCCGTCCGTCCTGAATCTGGACGCGGTGCGCGACGCCGGGATCCGGATCGGCGCGGACCCGCTCGGCGGCGCCTCGGTCGGATACTGGGGCCGGATCGCCGAACGGCACCGGCTCGACCTCACGGTGGTGAACCCGCTCGCCGACCCGACCTGGCGGTTCATGACGCTGGACTGGGACGGCAAGATCCGGATGGACTGCTCGTCGCCGTACGCGATGGCCTCGCTGATCGCGCAGCGCGACACGTACACCATCGCGACCGGCAACGACGCCGACGCCGACCGGCACGGCATCGTCACGCCGGACGGCGGTCTGATGAACCCCAACCACTATCTGGCCGTGGCCATCCAGTACCTCTACGCCCACCGCGAGGGCTGGCCGGCCGGCACCGGGATCGGCAAGACGCTGGTCTCCTCCTCGATGATCGACCGGGTCGCCGCCGACCTCGGGCGCACGCTCGTGGAGGTGCCGGTGGGATTCAAGTGGTTCGTCGACGGTCTGTACGACGGCAGCCTGGGCTTCGGCGGCGAGGAAAGCGCCGGCGCCTCGTTCCTGCGCCGCGACGGACGGGTGTGGACCACCGACAAGGACGGCATCCTGCTCGCGCTGCTGGCCTCCGAGATCACCGCCGTCACGGGCTCCACCCCGTCCCAGCACTACGCGGCGCTCACCGACCGCTTCGGCGACCCGGCCTACGCCCGTGTGGACGCCCCCGCGACCCGGCAGGAGAAGGCGGTCCTCGCGAAGCTGTCCGCCGACCAGGTCACCGCCGACTCCCTGGCGGGCGAGCCGATCACCGCGGTCCTCACCGAGGCGCCCGGCAACGGCGCGGCGATCGGCGGCCTGAAGGTGTGCACGGACAGCGCCTGGTTCGCCGCGCGGCCGTCGGGCACCGAGGACGTGTACAAGGTGTACGCGGAGAGCTTCCGGGGCCCGGAGCATCTGACCGAGGTCCAGGAAGAGGCGAAGACCCTGGTGTCGACGGCGCTGCGGGCAGCGGGCTGACGTAGCCCTGACGGGGCGTCAACTCCTGGGCCCTGTCTTCGAAGTGGCGCCGCGGGCCAAGTGCCGTGGTCCGGGCTGGACTTCGAAGACGGGGCCCGCTCCGCGCGACGGCGTTCACCGGGCGGGCGGCGGGGCGATCTCCACGGAGAGGTCGTTGTCGACCGTGTAGTACGGACGCGCCGTCACCCCGCCGAGGGCGGCGGCCGGGTAGACGAAGACCGCCTTGCGGTCCGCGACGTCGTCCAGCAGCCGGGCCACCCGGATCCGGGACGCGCCCGTCGCCGGGCGGACGTACACGTCCCAGATCACCGGCGCCGCCCCGGCTCCGGGCTCTCCGCCGTCCGCCAGGAGTTCCTGGTAGTCCACGGTGAACGAGAAGTCCTGGCCCCCCTCGGCCCGGAGCGCGATCTGCCGTACGGCGGTGGCCCGGCCCCGTCGCTGCAACAGCGCCGCCGCGCCCTCCCCCAGCCGGGGCCCGAACAGCCGCGCCCGCACGGTCATCGAGCGGCCCGCGAAGACGATCCGGCCGGCCTCCGCGTGCGAGGCGCGCAGCCAGGCGCGTACGGCGAGACGGCCGTCCTTGGTGGCGTACGGGATCCGGACCGCCAGCGGCGTCGTCCGGCCGTCGCCGCCGCCGGACACCAGCGCGCGCAGATCGCGCAGACCGGGCAGCAGCGGTACGCGCTCGTCGCCGGGCGCCGCCAGGAGGTACGCGTCCCAGCGGCCCTCCGCCAGGGCTGGTGCCGTCCCGAGGACGCCCCGCCATTCGCCCTTCCCGTCGGACTCCAGCGCGACGACGCGGCCGAGCTCCTCCGACTGCCCCTTCTTCGGGCGCAGTTGGAGCAGCAGCCGGGGGTGCGCGGTGTCGGGCAGCGGCAGTCGTACGCGTACGACGAACCGCCCTTCCTCGTCCACGGTCGCGTCCGCGCGGGGCTTCTCCACCGGCCCGTTCGTGGCCGGCCCGTTCGTGACCGATGGGTTCGTCACCGGTGTGTATCCGCTGTTGTCGCCGCTCATCCCCGTGCCTTCCGTACGGTCCTCAGAACGCTGCTGGCCGCGACGAGCGCGGTGTCCTTGGCCGCGTAACCGCCGCTCACCAGGGCGTGGTCCGTCGCGCGCGCCGTCGGCCCGCCGGTGCTCCGGGCCGCCACCAGCTCCTCGAACAGTTGCTCGGCCTGGGCCACCACGGGGCCGGGGGCGTAGCGCCGGGAGTTGTGCAGCGCGGCACGGCCCATCCGGCGGCGCAGTTCGTCGTCGCGTACGAGATCGAGCAGGGCGCCGGCCAGGGCGTCCCGGTCGCCGACCGGGACCAGGCGGCCGTCCTCGCCGGGGGCGATGATCTCGCCGGGGCCGTACTCGCAGTCGGTGCTCACGACGGGCAGTCCGCAGCGCATCGCCTCGACGATGGTCATGCCGAACGGCTCGAAGTTGGAGGTGGCGGCTCCGATCGAAGCCTTGACCCACTCGGCTTCCATCGGGGTCACGGCGCCCATCAGGAAGACGTTGTTGTGCAGGCCGAGCCGGTCGATGAGCGCGCGCAGCGGCTCCTGCTCCTCGCCCTTGCCATAGATGCGCAGCTGCCAGTCGGGCCGCTCGGCGGCAACCGCCGCGAACGCCTCGATCAGGAGGTCGAACCGTTTCACCGGCACCAGCCGGCCGGCGGCGATCACGACGCGCTCACTGCCGTCCGCCGGGGGAAGGGTGGGGGCCGGGACGCTGTTGGGCAGCGCCTGCACCCGGACGCCCGGCAGCCGCATCTTGCGCCGGTAGGCGGCGGCGTCGGCCTCCGTGACGGGGGTGATCGCGTCCAGACGCGGATAGACCCGGCGCAGCGCGTTGCGCAGGCGCGGCGGGTGGTTGTTCAGCGTGAGGTGCTCCTGGCCGACGCGCACCGTGCGGGCGGGGGCCTGGAGGGCGAGGTGCACGTTGAGTCCCGGCCGGGTGCCCACGACGACATCGGCGTCGAGCGACGCCAGCGCCTCGCCGATGCGCTCGTCGGTGAGCGCGCTGTACTGCCGGTAGCGGTACTCGGACGAGGGGAAGATCTTCGCCGGTGTCAGATGCCGCGGATCGCTCTTCTCGTGCCGCAGATCCACCAGGGGCCGCAGGCGTACGCGCGGATCGAGGTTGAGGTTCGGCCGCTCCCGGTGCCGGAGAGCCGAGATGATCTCCACTTCGTGCCGATCAGCCAGCGCGCGGGCCAAGTTGAACGTGGTGGTTATCGTCCCTCCTATCCCATACGCGTTGTGTATAAGAAATGAGATCTTCATGCCGTGCATGACGGGTTGGACATCCAGAAGGTTGCTTGCGTAACCCCTTGGTTAAGGAGAAGAACCCTCTGCCGTAACCACCCGGTCTGACGGTTCGTCGGACGCGGCCTCTCGCGAGAAGTCGCCCCGCCCGAGAAAGCGGCTGGTGCATTTGCCGTATTCCGCTGTTTTACCGGCAATACGATCGGGAAGACGGCCCTGTGCACCGCCCCCCTCACCGCACAG
>NZ_JBHUZM010000125.1:0-22925 GCF_042667665.1 Streptomyces sp. NPDC057307
CTTACACGGAAACGGCCGGGACCGCCGCGCGGCGGTCCCGGCCGTGTCTGCCCGGTGTCTCTTCGGTGTCTTCTCGGTACGGATGCGCGTGGGGCGTCGTCCGCTCCGTCAGAGGGCGAGGCCCGTGAAGACCATGACGCGCTCGTACGTGTAGTCGTCCATCGCGTACCGCACGCCCTCGCGGCCGACCCCGGACTGCTTGGCACCGCCGTACGGCATCTGGTCGGCGCGGTACGAGGGGACGTCGCCCACGATCACGCCACCGACCTCGAGCGCCCGGTGGGCACGGAACGCGGCCTGCACGTCGTGGGTGAACACGCCCGCCTGGAGGCCGTACTTGGAGTCGTTCACCGTGTCGAACGCCGCGTCCTCGCCGTCGACCTGGCTGAGGGTGAGCACGGGGCCGAAGACCTCCTCGCAGGAGATCGTGACGTCCGGCGGGACATCGGCGAGGACCGTGGGCGCGTACGAGGCACCGTCGCGCTTTCCGCCGGCCAGGAGCCGGGCGCCCGCCCGTACGGCCTCGTCCACCCATGCCTCGACGCGCTTGGCGGCGTCCTCACTGACGAGGGGGCCGACGTCGGTGGCGTCGTCGGACGGGTCTCCGGTGACCTGCGCCTCGACGGCGGCGACGATTTTCGGTACGAGGCGCTCGTACAGGGACGCGTCCGCGACGACGCGCTGCACCGAGATGCAGGACTGGCCGCCCTGGTAGTTGGAGAAGGTTCCGATCCGGGTCGCAGCCCAGTCGAGATCCTTCTCGCTCGCGTAGTCGGCGAGGACAACTGCCGCACCGTTGCCGCCGAGTTCGAGGGTGCAGTGCTTGCGCGGCACCGAGTCCATGATGGCGAAGCCGACCTTGTCGGAGCCGGTGAAGGAGATCACCGGCAGGCGCTCGTCCTGTACGAGGGTGGGCATCCGGTCGTTGGCGACGGGCAGCACCGACCAGGCACCGGCCGGCAGCTCGGTCTCGGCGAGAAGTTCGCCGATGAGCAGGCCGGAGAGCGGGGTCGCGGGGGCGGGCTTGAGGATGATCGGGGCGCCGACGGCGATGGCCGGGGCGATCTTGTGGGCGCAGAGATTGAGCGGGAAGTTGAAGGGCGCGATGCCGAGGACGACGCCGCGCGGGAAGCGGCGGGTCAGCGCCAGGCGGCCGGTGCCGCCCGCGTCGGTGTCGAGCCGCTGGGACTCGCCGCCGTTGAACCGGCGGGACTCCTCGGCCGCGAACCGGAAGACCGAGACGGCGCGGCCCACCTCGCCGCGTGCCCACTTCATGGGCTTGCCGTTCTCCGCGGAGATCAGGCGGGCGATCTCCTCGGTGCGCTCGACGAGACGCCGCGACACGTGGTCGAGCGCGGCGGCCCTGACATGCGCGGGCGTCGCGGCGAACTCGTCGCGCACGGCGTAGGCGGCGGCGACGGCCTCCTCGACCTGGGCGTCTGTCGGGACGGCGACCTTACCGACGAGCCGACCGTCCCACGGGGACGTGACGTCGAAGGTCTCCTCACCGGTGGCCTGGCGTCCGGCGAGCCAGAAGGCATGGGTGGCTGCCACAGTTTCGTTCGGCATTGCGAGTCCCGGCCCTTCCGAAGTGGTGGAGTTGTCTCCCCCACCGTAGGGGCGCGGGACGTCCACGGGATTTGTCCGGGGTGGAGTGGTGGCGGGTACGGGCTGTGACGCTTTGGCATACGCGACGGTGGTACGCCGCCGCCGGAGCCCGTCCGACGCCGGGGCCCATGGGACGGCGTCGACTCGCCCGCGCGTGGACCCGCGGCGGGCGGGCGCGGCAAATGCCCAACACGTCGCGGCAGTTGAGACGGACAGCGCTGTGACAGCGGGCGTTCGTCAGGGCCCCGGCAGCTGCGTCGCCGAGGTGGTCTTCAGCGCCAGCCACAGCTCCATCCGGACGTCCGGGTCGTCCAGTGTGCGGCCCAGGATCTCTTCCACGCGGCGCATGCGGTAACGCAGCGTATGCCGGTGGACGCCCAGGTCGGCCGCCGCGGCGTCCCACTGGCCGTGGCGCGAGAGCCAGGCCCTGAGGGAGTCCACCAGGTCGCCGCGCCCCTTGGCGTCGTGTTCGTACAGCGCGCGCAGCATTCCGTCGGCGAAGGCGCGCACGGCGTCGTCGGCGAGGAGCGGCAGGAGCGAGCCGGCCGCCAGTTCCTCGTGCTCCACCAGCGCGCGGCCCCGTCGACGCGCGACGGACAGCGACTGTTCGGCCTGTTTGTAGGCGCCCGCGGCCGCGATCGGCCCCGTCGGGGCGGAGAGGCCGATGACGACCCCGGCGTCGTCCGCCTCCTGCTCCTTGTACGTCTCGCAGGCGGCGGTGACGGCCCCGGCGTCCGCCGCGAGCACGACGAGCCGTTCCTCGCCGTCGGGCACGGCGAGCACCGTTTCCCCTCCGTGCGCCGCTGACGCCTCCAGCGAGTCGGTCAGCGACTGGAGTGGATGGCCGGCCGCGGGGTCGCGGGGATCAGTCCCCGGCTCGGCCGGTTCGGCGATGAGCAACCGGAACGGGGCGTCCAGCAGTCCTCCGTACAGATCTCCCGCCACCGCCCGCGCGTGGTCGGGCTGCCCCGAGAGGAGCATCCGCAGCACCGCGGAGCCGAGCCGCTGCTCGGCCTCCTGGAGCGCGCGTGAGCGCTCCGTGGTGAGGGTCAGCAGGGCTACGGCCGAGTGCACGGCGTACCGCTCCGCCGTGCCCAACGCCGCCCCCGTGCCGACGGCGAGTGCACCCCGTACGCGACGGCCACTGCCGAGCGACTGGAGCTCGACCCGGTCGTCCGGGTCGCCGACCACTGCGCTGGCCGGGGCGGGGCGCTCCCGCAGCCGTTCCACCTCGGGCGTGAGGCGGGCGGCGCGGCGTGCGGCCCAGTCCGGCGCGGCGGCGATCACGGCGCCCGTCGCGTCGTACAGCGCGGCCCAGCCGTCGATGTGCGCGGCGAGGCGGTCCAGCAGCGCGACGGGGCCCTCGGAGAGCGCCGCGCGGGTCAGCTCCCGTTGCGCCTCGAAGCCCGCAGTGACCGCCCGGTACTGATCGGCCGCGATCGCCGCCGAGACGGCCTTGCTGATGGCGAGGAAGGGCGTACGGCGCGGCACCGCCAGGAGCGGCAGTCCCTCCGCGTGCGCGGCGTCGACAAGGGCGTCCGGGATGTCCTCGTAGTTGACGCCGACGGCGAAGCCGAGTCCGACGACGCCGGCGCCGACGAGGCGCCGTACGTAGCGCCGCATGGCCGCGGGGTCCTCGGCGTGCAGGGTGACCGCGGTGACGAGCAGCAGTTCGCCGCCGTCCATGTACGGCACCGGGTCCTCGAGTTCACTGACATGCGCCCAGCGCACCGGCGTATCGAGCCGGTCCTCCCCGGCGCGCACGGTGAGCTTCAGCGCCGAATGCTGGATGAGCGAGGCGAGCGTGGGCGGCATGGCGGACCGTAGGACCTTCATGAAGAGGACGGGCGGACGTTTTCGCCGTCTCGTAGAAACGGCTCATCCCAATTCTGCCAGGGTGTACGAGAACAGGGGTACGAGCCGGGCGACGCGGGCCGTGCGCCGCACGTCGCCGTGGCCATCTCCGCGAACGCCGCCTACGTACGGAGATCGTCCCGTGGCCGGGTCGCTCAGGTACGGAGGTCGACCAGCATGGGCGGCGCGTGTTCGCCGCCGACGGTGGTCAGCGAGAGCACGGCGTGGCCCGCCGGCACGGAGTGGGCCAGTTCGGAGGCCGACCAGCGTTCACGCTCGACCTCCCGCACCGTGACCGCCTCGGCGGTGGCGGCCTTGCCGGTCACCAGCCGCCGCATGAAGTGCAGCGCCTTGGTGAGGGGCTCGTCGGAGATGATCTGCCGGTTGGTGACGTCGCGGGTCTGGACCCACTCGGTGCCCCAGCTCTCCGCGAAGCGCCCGCCGTCCCACGGGCCGAGCCCGGAGAACGCCATACGGCAGCCCACGGCGCCGAGAAGCGGGCCCCGCAGCGGGTCGGGGACGTCCTCCAAGGTGCGCAGCGGGAGGACCACCCCGGCGTTCGCCGAGCGCAGCCGCTGGATGGCGCGGACGGAGTCGCCCGTCACGGTGTACGTCGCGTCGTCCAGGACGAGGCAGGCGAAGAGCGAGCGGTCCACGCGGGCGAGCGCGGCGTCGGTGAACTGGGCGAGGAGAAGCCGGGCGATGATCCGTGACGCCTCGGCGTGGCCCCGTTCGGGCAGGTCGATCCTGACCCGCAACGGATGCTCGATGGCACGCAGCGAGAAGGACCGCCCGCTGCCGTCCGTACGGAAGAAGTCGGCGAAGGCGGGCCGGTCGAGGAAGGCGAGGCGTTCGGCCAGGAGTACGCCGATGTCGTCGCCGCGTGTCGACTGCCGTTCGCGTGCGTCGAGCTCGCGCAGCTGGGCCGCCGCGCCGGGGTCGGCGGACGTCTCCAGCGCGGTCCGCAGTGCCTGGACGGCCACCGGGGAGCCGCCGATCAGTTCCCGCAGTTCCGGGACGGCGGGGAAGTGCCCGTGGACGCTGCGGTACGGGCCGATGAGCTGGGCGAGCGCGGTCGCGGCCCTGCGCCGGTCTCCGCCGGGCAGGCCGGCCGCCAGATCCCCCACGAGGCCCTCCGACAGCGTCCTGGCGGCTTCGTCGGGGTCGTCGGCGCTTCCGTAGAGGTCGAGGTCGTGGGTCGCGCCCGGGCGGCCGACGGCGATCACGAGGTCGAAGGAGTCGTCGGGGGCGAGCGCCGCCCCGTAGGCGGTGACGGCGACGACCGCGGCGCGGTTGGCGAGGGCCTGGAGGCAGAGCGACTCGACGACGGGGCGGACCAGCCTGACCGTCTTGCCGGAGCCCGCGGGGCCGACGGCGAGCAGCGACGTGCCGAGCAGCCCGGGTTCCAGGGCGACGCCGGTGGTGCGCCGCGCGTACGGATTGCGCGGGTGGTCAGCCGCGGTGCCGATCCTGACCTGGCCGGTGGCGAGGTCGTGGTTCGCGGTACGCAGCGGCAGGTCGCGCACACCCGAAGGGTGGGCGCAGGCGCCCGCCCCGTGGGCTCGGACGGTGTCGGTGAAGGCGGGCAGCCGTTCGGGCCGGGTGCGGACGCCCTGCCAGGCGCGGCGGATCCGCGCGTAGTCGACGTCGCTGAGGGTGCCGCGGTGTACGGCCTCGGCGAGCTTGGCGGCGGCTTCGGTCAGTCCCGCCGCGCGCAGTTCGGGCCAGTCGGCCGGATCCGCCTCGGCGGGAGGTGGCGGGGGCGGCTCGTCCGGGGTGGTCATCCCGAGGCGCCGTCGTACGGGGGGCCAGGTGCCGGCGCGCCCGACGACCGCCAGGACGGCGGCGACGAGGAGCACGTAGTAGACGTTCGACACCCAGGTCAGCCAGTCGACGGTGCGCGGCATCTCGCGCCAGAAACCCGGCAGCAGTACGAAGAGTGGCCACAGTGGTACCCCGTAACGCCGCCAGACCTCGTTCCAGTTGCCGATACGGCCGAAGCCGACCGCGAGCAGGCCGACGACGAGGGCGTAGTAGAGATAGCTGGCCGCGACGTACAGCTCGACATTCGCGCTGTCCTTCGACCGCCAGCTCTCCGGGGTCAGCCACTGGATCGGCAGCAGCCACCACCTGTCGCCGAAGATCCACCATCCCCCGAGGTAGCCGTTCCAGAGCAGTGACCAGACGAGCCAGCCGCACAGGTACGCGACGAGGGCGCCGCTGAACAGCTGACGGGCGGGCACCTGCTCGGGCTCCTCGGGCGGACGCGGGCGGTGGCCGAGGCGCCAGATGCCCGGTTCGGCCTGGGGTCGGGGGATTCGCAGCCAGTCGGCCACGGAGGCGCCGATGCCCGGGGCCGGCGCGTGCGTCGGCGAGGGTGGCAGCGTCGGCGAGGCGGGCGGGGCGGCGTGCCCCGACGGGGCGGAAACCGCAGGCGGCGGAACGGCCGGCGATCCCGTGGGGCCGGAGGGCGGTGGTGCCGACGGCGGCGCGGGTGGCTGGGGCGGTGGCCCTGCCGGACGTGGCACGGGATTGGCTCGTGTGCCGCGTGAGTCGTGCGTGCCGTCGGTGTTCATGAACCCCTGTCCCCTGACCAGCCAGGTCCGCTCTGTACACGCCTCAATCTAGTGCCCACGTAGGGGGAGTTCACCGTTCCGGCCGTACGGAGTGTTGATCGCGCGCCCCCGGCGTGCGCGGAGAGGTCGGCCAGGTCCTATGTCCGTGGCGGACAACGACACGCCGCGGACACTCCCGAACGGCGCATGCCCGCCGCCCGCCTCCGCCCCTAGCCTGCGAAGTGAAGACAGATGCGAGAACGCGAGACACGTCGCGACATCACGAGACACGTAGCGTCCGGAACCACCCCCAGGAGCCCCTCATGACCGCAATCCCGCAGGAGCGGCGCGTCGTCACCGCCATCCCCGGTCCCAAGTCGCTGGAGCTGCAGAACCGCCGTACCGCCACGGTCGCCGCCGGCGTGGGGTCCGTGATGCCCGTCTTCGCCGCCCGCGCGAGTGGCGGCGTCGTCGAGGACGTGGACGGCAACAGCTTCATCGACTTCGGGTCCGGCATCGCGGTGACGTCCGTCGGCTCCTCGGCCGAGGCCGTCGTACGCCGCGCCACCGCCCAGCTCGCCGACTTCACCCACACCTGCTTCATGGTCACGCCGTACGAGGGCTACGTGGAGGTCTGTGAGCGGCTCGCCGAGCTGACGCCGGGCGACCACGCCAAGAAGTCCGCCCTGTTCAACTCGGGCGCCGAGGCCGTCGAGAACGCCGTGAAGATCGCCCGCTCGTACACCAAGCGGCAGGCGGTCGTGGTGTTCGACCACGGCTATCACGGCCGTACGAACCTCACGATGGCGCTGACCTCGAAGAACATGCCGTACAAGAACGGCTTCGGCCCGTTCGCCCCGGAGATCTACCGTGTCCCCGTGGCGTACGGCTACCGCTGGCCGACCGGCCCGGAGAACGCGGGCGCCGAGGCCTCCGCACAGGCCATCGACGAGATCAGCAAGCAGGTCGGCGCGGAGAACGTCGCGGCGATCGTGATCGAGCCGCTGCTCGGCGAGGGCGGATTCATCGAGCCGGCGAAGGGCTTCCTGCCCGCCATCGCGAAGTTCGCCAAGGACAACGGCATCGTCTTCGTGGCGGACGAGATCCAGTCCGGTTTCTGCCGCACGGGGCAGTGGTTCGCGTGCGAGGACGAGGGCATCGTGCCCGACCTGATCACCACGGCGAAGGGCATCGCGGGCGGCCTGCCGCTCGCCGCCGTCACGGGCCGCGCGGAGATCATGGACGCCCCGCACTCGGGCGGCCTCGGCGGTACGTACGGCGGAAACCCGGTGGCCTGCGCCGCGGCGCTGGGTGCCATCGAGACGATGCGCGAGCTAGATCTCGTCTCGAAGGCCAGGCGCATCGAGGAGATCATGAAGCCTCGTCTCAAGGAGATGGCCGAGAAGTTCGATGTCATCGGCGACGTACGGGGCCGTGGCGCGATGCTCGCGCTCGAACTCGTGAAGGACCGGGACACCAAGGAGCCGGACCCGGAGGCGACGGCCGCCCTCGCCAAGGCGTGCCACGTGGAAGGGCTGTTGGTCCTCACCACCGGCACGTACAGCAACGTCCTGCGTTTCCTGCCGCCGCTGGTGATCGGCGAGGACCTCCTTACAGAGGGCCTCGACATCCTGGAGCAGGCGCTCGCCGGACTCTGACCGGGCCGGTGCGCCGGTCCCCGGGGCGGGGCCTGTGAAGAAGCTGTGCGGGGCCGATGGCGGGTTCACCTTCCCGCTGTCGGACCACACGGCCCTGACGTACGGTTTCGGCAGATGAAAGAAACACCCCGCTCGCAGGAGACTGCGGGCGAACCCACGGCGGGGCGCCCCCAGCACCGTCCTGGACGCGTCTTCGGACGCGCTGGAGCATCCAGCTCCGGAATTCCTCACCGATCGGACGGCCGCCCGCCCCAAACCCCCCGGGGCGCGCGGCGACCCGGTCCCGGCGGCCGTCTCGGAACTACCCCCCCTGTTCCGGGGCGGCCGACATTCCTCTCCGGGCGCTTCGGCTCAGCCGGCCTCCTCGGCCCCGTCACTCCTCTCTCCCCGCTCGGGGCGTTCACTCTCTGCGCGGTTCTCTTCGCGCTCGTCACCTGGCAGGTCGTCGCCGGTGGCCCGCTCCGTGACGCCGACGAGCGCCTGGGGCGTACGGCCTTCGGACGTGGCCCCGTCGGACTCACGGAGTTCCTGGCCGATCTCGGCGGCATGGCGGTCGCCCTGCCCGTCCTGGCCGTCGCGGTCGTCCACGCGGTGTGGCGGGGGCACCGGGCGCGGGCGGTGGCGGTCGTGCTGGCCATGGCCGCCGTTCCGTTGCTCGTGATGCCGCTCAAGCTGTGGATCGACCGCCCCGGGCCGCTCACGGCGGAATCCGGTTACTACCCGTCCGGCCACACGGCGACGGCGATGGTCGCGTACTGCGGCGCCGCGCTGCTGCTGCGGCACCGTACGGGGCGCGCCGGGCGCGGATGGGCGATGCCCGTCGCCGTGGTGCTCAGTGCGGCGACGGGCATCGGACTGGTGCTACGGGGCTACCACTGGCCGCTGGACGTTCTCGGCAGCTGGCTGCTCTGCGGCATGCTGCTGGCCCTGTTGGTGGCGGCCCTGCGGTGGATCGACAACCGCGGGGCCGCCGGCTCGGGAACGGACGCCCCGTAGCGTGAGGCGGGCCCGGTGGGCCCGGCTCAGCCCGGCTCCGCTCAGCTTCCGAAGTACCCGTCGAAGTTGCGGGAGAACTCCCACTGGTTGAAGCGGTCCCAGTTGATCGACCAGGTCATCAGTCCGCGCAGCGTGGGCCATGTGCCGTGCGTCTGGTACGACCCGCAGTTGGTCTTCTTCGTCAGACAGTCCAGGGCCTTGTTCACCTCCGACGGGGCGGTGTGGCCGTTGCCCGCCTGCGACGACGCCGGGAGTCCGATGGCTACCTGGCCCGGGTCGAGCGCCGGGAAGACCTTGGTGGTGTCGCCGGCCACCGGGAAGCCGGTGAGCAGCATGTCGGTCATCGCGATGTGGAAATCGGCGCCGCCCATCGTGTGGAACTGGTTGTCGAGCCCCATGATCGGCCCCGAGTTGTAGTCCTGGACGTGCAGCAGGGTGAGGTCGTCGCGCAGGGCGTGGATGACGGGGAGATACGCCCCGGCGCGCGGGTCCTGGCCGCCCCAGGGGCCGGATCCGTAGAACTGGTAGCCGAGCTGTACGAAGAACGTCTCCGGGGCCATCGTGAGCACGAAGTCCGCCCCGTACTTGGCCTTGAGGCTCTTCACGGCGGAGATCAGGTTGACGATGACGGGGCTCGTGGGGTTGCGGAAGTCGGTGTCGCCGGTGTTGAGGGAGAGCGAGTGGCCTTCGAAGTCGATGTCGAGGCCGTCGAGGCCGTACTCATCGATGATCTTGGATACGGAGCTCACGAAGGCGTCGCGCGCGGCGGTCGAGGCGAGCTGGACCTGACCGTTCTGACCGCCGATGGAGATCAGGACCTTCTTGCCCGCGGCCTGCTTGGCTTTGACGGCGGCCTTGAACTCGGCGGGCGATTCGACGTTCGGGCATTCGGCGACGGGGCACAGGCTGAAGCGGATGTCGCCCGAGGTGACCGATGTCGGCTCGCCGAAGGCGAGGTTGATGACGTCCCACGAGGCGGGCACGTCGGACATGCGCGTGTAGCCCGAGCCGTTGGCGAAGCTGGAGTGGAGGTAGCCGACCAGGGCGTGCGCCGGGAGGTCCGCCCCGCTGCCGCCCCCGCCGCCGGTCTGGGTGGTGGCGGTGACGGCGGAGGAGCGCGGGGAGCGGCCCGCGGCGTTGGTGGCGGAGACCTGGAAACGGTAGGCGGTCGCGGGGCTCAGCCCGGTGACCGTGGTCGAGGTGCCGGTGACGTTCACGTCCGCGGCGCCGTCACGGTGCACCGTGTAGCCGGTGGCGCCCGCCACGGGCGACCAGGCGAGGCCGACCGACGACGCGGTGACCGTCGAGGCTCTGAGCCCCGCCGGGGCGGCGGGCGGCTGCCCCGTCTCACCGCCCGGCCCGACGAGGCTGAGGTCGTCGACGTGGTAGGCGGGTGTTCCGTACCAGCCGTTGGTGTAGAGGGTCACGGACGTGGTGGCGGGACCGGTGCGGAAGGAAGTGGTCAGTTTCTGCCAACTGGGCGCGGACGGGGTCCACGTCGAGACGTCGGTGGTACCGGTGCCGGAGGCGCCGAGGTAGACGTAGCTTCCCTGGACCCAGGCGCTCAGCGTGTACGCCGAGTCGGGTCGGACCGTGACGGTCTGGGCGCACTTCGCGTTGTCGCTGCCCGCCGGGGTGGCCTTCAGTGCGGCTGTGCCACCGTGCACGGGGGTGCTGACGGTCACGCCGCTGCCGCCCGTACAGCTCCAGCCGGCGAGGCCGGATTCGAAGCCGCCGTTGGTGGCGATGTCCGCGTCGGCCGCACGCGCCGTCTCGGCGGACACGACGAGGCCGCCCGCGGTGAGTACGGCGGCCGCGAGAGCGGCCACGAGTCTGGAGTACCGAGAAGGTCGTCTGTTGCGTTCCACAACTGCCTCCGGGCATGGCGGAATTGAGTGACCGAGCCGGGCACAACATGGTCCAGACCAATCCTGTTGTCAAGACCTCTGGCGCCCTACGGCTCCGACCGCCCTCCGCCGGCACCGTCGCCCCCGCCGTCGCCCCCGCCGTCAGCTCCATCGTCCGCACCGTCGCCGGGGACACCCCTCGCGATCCCGGCCGCCGCCTCGTGCATCGCCAGTTCCAGCAACGGCGGATCGGTGAGCGTGCCAGAGCCGTCGGGCGGGACCAGCCAGCGGACGCCGCCGCCGGTGCGGCCCGGATACGGGACGACGATCCAGGTACCACTGCCGGCCCCTCGCACCCCCGTACCGATCCAGCGGGCGACGGTGCCCGGCGGTACGAAGAATCCGAGGCGCGCGTCGCCGAAATCGGCCAGTACGGGGCCCGGCCGATCGACGAGCCGGTTCAGCACATCGAGCGTCGGATACCCCAGTTCACCAGGGAGGATCAGCACATCCCAGCGCTTCCCCGCGGGAAGGAGAGCGACTCCGTGCGGGTTCCGCTCCCATTCCCACCGACAGGCGTCGGGATCGGGCGCCACCGACGCCAGCCACTCCAGCGCGGCCCTCGCCCCCGAATAGGCCCTCGAGTCAGTCATCATGCGGCCTCCGCTCCACGTTGTTGGACAGTGCGTCCACAGAGGGAGAGAGGGAGGTCGCGCCGGTTCATTACGCGAGTTCGGGTCGGCGATCGGTGGTGATGTGGATCACATCACCACCGATCCAGCCGACGGCCCTGCCCACGAGCCGCCAAAGGCGGCCTCCGTACAGAGGCCGCCTGAGGATGCCTTCGGCCCCCGGGGATCGACGGAGAACGACGGACGTCGACGAAGGTCAGCTGTCGAAGCCCAACCCCATCCGGTCCATGGCCTTCAGCCACAGATTGCGCCGCCCGCCCCTGGCGTCCGCGCGGGCCAGCGACCACTTGGTGAGCCCGATACCGGCCCAGGCGGCCGGCTCCGGCGGGAAGGGCACGGGCTTCGTCCTGACCATCTCCAGCGCCGTACGCTCCGTCCGCTCCCCCGCGAGCAGGTCGAGCATCACATCGGCGCCGAAGCGGGTCGCGCCGACTCCGAGCCCGGTGTACCCGGCGGCGTACGCGACCCGCCCGCCGTGCGCCGTACCGAAGAAGGCGGAGAACCGCGAGCAGGTGTCGATGGCCCCGCCCCACGCGTGGCTGAATCTCAGGCCCTCCAACTGAGGGAAGCACTCGAAGAAGTGCGAGGCGAGCTTGAGATAGGTCTCGGGACGGTGGTCGAGGGCGGCGTCGAGCCGCCCTCCGTACGGATAGATCGCGTCGTAGCCGCCCCACAGGATGCGGTTGTCCGCGGTGATCCGGAAGTAGTGGAACTGGTTGGCGCCGTCGCTGAGCCCCTGCCGCCTCTTCCAGCCGATCGCACCGAGCTGGTCCTCGGTAAGAGGCTCGGTCGTCAGGGCGTAGTCGTAGACGGGCACCGTGTAGGGCCGCACGCGCCGTACCAGCGATGGGAAGACGTTCGTGCCCAGCGCGACGTGGCGGGCCAGGACGCGGCCGTACGGTGTGCGGACGGCCATGCCGGGCCCGGAGCGGGCCAGCTCGAGACCGGGCGTGTTCTCGTAGATCCGTACGCCGAGGTCGAGACAGGCCCGCTTCAGCCCCCACGCGAGCCTGGCCGGGTTCAGCATGGCGACGCCGCGCCGGTCCCAGAGGCCGCCCAGGAATGTCGGCGAGTCGACCTCCGCGCGGAGCGCCTCGCCGTCGAGGAGGTCCAGACCGGTGAAACCGGCCTCGGCCGCCTCGTCGCGCAACTGACGGAGGTCGTCGAGCTGGTGCGGTTCGGTGGCCACGGAGATGTCGCCGGTGCGCTCGAAGTCGCAGTCGATGGCGTAGCGCTCGACGGCCGACTCGATGCCGTCGAGATTGGCCCCGCCGAGGTCTTCGAGGGCCCGCAGTTCGCCGGGCCAGCGGCTGAGGCCGTTGGCGAGGCCGTGCGTGAGAGAGGCGGAGCAGAAGCCCCCGTTACGGCCGGAGGCCGCCCAGCCCACCTCACGGCCCTCGATCAGGACGATGTCGCGGTGCGGGTCGCGCTCCTTGGCGAGGAGCGCGGTCCACAGGCCGCTGTAGCCGCCGCCGACGACGAGCAGGTCGCAGCGTTCGTCGCCCGCGAGGGCGGGTACCGCGCCCGGCCTGCCTGGGTCGTCGAGCCAGTAGGCGACGGGCTGCGCGTCGGCGAGTGAGGCGGCGGCTGTACGCATGGCTCCAGGGGCCATGTCTTCCAACTCCTTCAGGTCCCGCTCAGGGTGTCGCGGCCTTCTTGCGCCGGTCGCTGACCAGCTGGCCGCCGATCACCATCAGTACCGCAATGGCGAACATTGCCGTCCCGATGACGTTGATTTGCACCGGTGTGCCGCGCTGCGCCGAGCCCCAGACGAACATGGGGAAGGTGACGGACGAGCCGGCGTTGAAGTTGGTGATGATGAAGTCGTCGAACGAGAGGGCGAAGGCGAGCAGCGCCCCCGCCGCGATGCCCGGCGCGGCAATCGGCAGGGTGACCCGTACGAAGGTCTGCACCGGCCCCGCGTACAGATCGCGTGCCGCCTCCTCCAGCTTCGGATCCATGGACATGACGCGCGCCTTGACGGCTGTCACCACGAAGCTGAGGCAGAACATGATGTGCGCGATGAGGACGGTCCAGAAGCCCAACTCCGCCCCCATGTTCAGGAACAGGGTCAGCAGCGAGGCGGCCATCACGACCTCGGGCATGGCCATCGGCAGGAAGATCAGCGAGTTGATCGCGCCGCGCGCCCGGAAGCGGTAGCGCACCAGGGCGAAGGCGATCATGGTGCCGAGGACGGTCGCCCCGATCGTCGCCCAGACGGCGATCTGGAACGAGAGTGTCAGTGCCCCGCAGAGGTCCGCGACGCCGCACGGGTCCTTCCAGGCGTCCAGCGAGAACGTCTGCCAGGCGTAGTTGAAGCGCCCCTTCGGCTTGTTGAAGGAGAACACCATCACGACGAGGTTCGGCAGAATCATGTACGCGAGCGTGAGCAGGCCCGCGACGACGACCACATTGCGTCGGATCCAGCGCATCAGACCAGGTCCTCCGTCCCTGAACGGCGGATGTAGACGGTGACCACGACCAGCACGACCGCCATGAGGATGAACGAGAGTGCCGCCGCCGTCGGATAGTCGAGCACGCGCAGGAACTGGCTCTGGATCACGCTGCCGACCATCTTGGTGTCGGTGGAGCCGAGCAGTTCCGCGTTGACGTAGTCGCCGCTCGCCGGGATGAAGGTCAGCAGCGTGCCGGAGACGATGCCCGGCATGGAGAGCGGGACGGTGATCTTGCGGAAGGTCGTCGCCGGCCTCGCGTAGAGGTCCCCGGCCGCCTCGTGCAGCCGGCCGTCGATGCGCTCCAGCGAGGTGTAGAGCGGCAGGATCATGAACGGCAGGAAGTTGTACGTAAGGCCGCAGACGACGGCCATGGGCGTCGCCAGGACACGGTCGTCGGCCGTCCAGCCGAGCCAGCTGGTCACGTCCAGCACCCGAAGGGTGTCCAGCGCCCCGACCACGGTGCCGTCGTCCGCGAGGATCGTCTTCCAGGCGAGTGTGCGGATCAGGAAGCTGGTGAAGAACGGGGCGATGACCAGGACCAGCAGGAGGTTGCGCCAGCGGCCGGCCTTGAAGGCGATGAGGTATGCCAGCGGGTAGCCGAGCAGCAGACACAGGACGGTGGCGGTGCCCGCGTACAGCAGCGAGCGCACGAACTGCGGGTAGTAGTCCTGGAGCGCGTCCCAGTAGGTCTGGAAGTGCCAGGTGACCTTGAAGCCCTCCTCCAGCGAGCCCGTCTGTACGGAGGTCGACGCCTGGTAGACCATCGGCAGCGCGAAGAAGACCAGCAGCCACAGGATGCCGGGCAGCAGCAGCCAGTAAGGCACAAGGCGTTTACGGCGCGGAACCTTGCGTACTGCCGCTTCGGTGACCGGTGGTGTGGGTGGTGCCGGTGGTGCTTCCGTGGCGGTCACGCCCCCTCCTCGTCCACCGTTTTGACGCCGGCGTCGATGTCCTGGGCGGCGTCGAGTCCGAAGGTGTGGGCGGGGTTCCAGTGCAGGACCACCTCGGCCCCGGGAACGAGCCGGCCGTCGCGCTCGATGTTCTGCGCGTACACCTCCAACTCCGCGCACACGGGGCTGTCGATGACGTACTGGGTCGAGACCCCGATGAAGCTGGAGTCGACGATGCGCCCGGTGATCCGGTTACGGCCCGCGGGGATGGAACCCTCGTCGTCCGCGTGCGCGAGGGAGATCTTCTCGGGGCGTACGCCGACGAGCAGCCTGCCGCCGTCCGGGACCTGCGTCGTACAGCGGGCCGCGGGCAGCCTCAGCTTCACGCCCGCCGACGTCACGACCACCTCGTCGCCGGTCTTCTCCGCGACGTCGGCCTCGATGAGGTTGGAGGTGCCGAGGAAGTTGGCGACGAAGGTGGTCTGCGGATTCTCGTACAGTTCCGCCGGCGCGCCCAGCTGCTCGACCCGCCCCGCGTTCATCACGGCGACCGTGTCGGCCATCGTCATGGCCTCCTCCTGGTCGTGCGTGACATGGACGAAGGTGATGCCGACCTCCGTCTGGATGCGCTTGAGCTCCAGCTGCATCTGGCGGCGCAGCTTGAGGTCGAGCGCGCCGAGGGGCTCGTCGAGGAGCAGCACCTTCGGATGGTTGATGAGCGCGCGGGCCACGGCGACGCGCTGCTGCTGGCCGCCGGAGAGCTGGTGCGGCTTGCGCTTCGCGAAGTCGCCGAGCTGGACGAGGTCGAGCATGTCGCCGACCTGCTTCTTCACCGACTTGATGCCGCGACGGCGCAGGCCGAAGGCGACGTTCTCGTAGATGTCGAGGTGCGGGAAGAGCGCGTAACTCTGGAAGACGGTGTTGACGGGGCGCTTGTGCGGCGGCAGGCCGGTGACGTCCTTCTCACCGAGGAAGACCGATCCGGTGGTCGGGTCCTCCAGGCCGGCGATCATCCGCAGCGTGGTGGTCTTGCCGCAGCCCGAGGCGCCGAGGAGCGCGAAGAAGGAGCCTTCGGGGACGGTGAGGTCCAGGGGTTTGACGGCGTGGAAGGAGCCGTACGACTTGCTTATCCCGGTGAGGCGGACGTCGTCGCCGCCCCGGTCGGTGGATGCGGTCTCAGTCATGGGTAACGATCCCGGGGGCTTGGGAGGGAGGAACGGAGCGGACGGGGCCTCTGGACCCCTGCGGCCGGCCGGCGTACGACCGGTGGCCGTACGAGCCGGTCCTTGCGAACCGACGGCGATACGAATCGACAGCCGCGCGAATCCACGGCCGTGCGAACCGGCGGCCATGCGAACCGGCGGCCCGGTGGGGCCCGTCGGCCTAGGCGCCGATGAGCTTGGCGAACTTCTCTTCGTACGCCGTCTCCTCCTCGCCGCTCAGCGAGCGGAAGGCGTGGGACCGCGAGGCCATCGCCGCGTCCGGGAGGATCAGCGGGTTGGACGCCATCGACTCGTCGATCTTCGCGAGCTCCGTACGGACGCCTTCGACGGGGCAGACGTAGTTGATGTACGCCGCGAGCTTCGCGGCGATCGGAAGCTCGTAGTAGTGGTCGATGAGCTTCTCGGCGTTGGTCTTGTGCCGTGCCTTCGCCGGGACCAGCAGATTGTCGCTGGAGATCATGTAGCCGGCCTCCGGGATGGCGAACTGGATGTCCGGGTTGTCCGCCTGGAGCTGCACGATGTCACCGGCCCAGGCGATGCACGCCGCGATGTCGCCCTTGCTGAGGTCCGCCGTGTAGTCGTTGCCGGTGAAGCGGCGGATCTGCTTCTTGTCGACGGCCTTCTGAATACGGGCGACGGCGCCGTCGTAGTCGTCGTCGGAGAACGACGCGGGGTCCTTGCCCATGTCGAGCAGGGTCAGCCCGATGGAGTCCCGCATCTCGGACAGGAACGACACCCGTCCCTTGAGGTCCGGATCGTCGAGCAGCTGCGAGACGGACTCGACCTTGCGGCCCCCCGTCGCCTTCGTGTTGTAGGCGATGACGGACGGGATACCGGTCCACGGATACGTGTAGGCGCGCCCCGGATCCCAGTCCGGCGAGCGGAACTGTTGGGACAGATTCGCGAACGCGTGGGGCAAGTTGGCGGGATCGAGCTTCTGCGCCCAGCCGAGCCGGATGATGCGGGCGGCGAGCCAGTCGGTGACGCAGATGAGGTCGCGCCCCGTGTCCTGGCCGGCCGCGAGCTGCGGCTGGATCTTGCCGAAGAACTCGACGTTGTCGTTGATGTCCGCCGTGTACTTCACCTGGATCCCGGTGCGCTTCGTGAACGCCTCCAGGGTGGGGTAGCTCTTCTCGTCCTCGCTGACATCCATGTACTCGGTCCAGTTGGAGAAGACGACGCGCTTCTCCTTCGCCGAGTGGTCGGTGGAGGCGGGGCCCCCGCTCTCCCCCTTCGCGGGCGGAATCCCGCAGGCGCCGAGGCCTGCCACGCCGCCGATCGTGAGCGCCCCGGCGCCGGTGGCACGCAGCAGCGAACGACGGCTGAGCGCGCCTCGTCCGTTACTGAGGCTGCGACGCGTCGCGGCTATCTGGGCCGCCGACAGACGGTCGGGCTCGTACAGCTCCATGGGCGGTGCCCTTTCGGGTGAGGAGAGGGTGAGGAGAGTTAGAGACGGTCCCCGAAGATTGTGCGGTGCCAGCCCTTCCTGGCGACCGCGGTGTTGTCGTACATCACATGTTTGACCTGTGTGTACTCCTCGAACGAGTACGCCGACATGTCTTTTCCGTAACCACTGGCCTTGTAGCCGCCGTGCGGCATCTCGCTGATGATCGGGATGTGGTCGTTCACCCACACGCAGCCGGCCTTCATCTCACGAGTGGCGCGCCCCGTGCGGTACACGTCGCGGCTCCAGACGGACGCCGCGAGGCCGTACGGAGTGTCGTTGGCGAGGCGGATGCCCTCGTCGTCGGAGTCGAAGGGCAGCACGACCAGGACGGGGCCGAAGATCTCCGACTGGACGATCTCGCTGTCCTGGGCGGCGTCCACGACGAGCGTGGGGCGGTAGTACGCGCCGTCGGCGAGCCCGGCGCCGTCCGGTGCGGCGCCGCCGGTGACGACGCGGGCGTATCCGCGTGCCCGGTCGACGATGCCGGCGACCCGGTCGCGGTGGGCGTGCGAGATCAGCGGCCCCATGTCCGTGGACGGGGCGAACGGGTCGCCGAGGCGGACCGTCTCCATCAGCGCCGCGACGGCGCTCACGAAGGCGTCGTAGAGCGGCCGCTGTACGTAGGCGCGGGTGGCGGCCGTACAGTCCTGCCCCGTGTTGATGAGCGAACCCGCGACGGCGCCCTGTACGGCGGCGTCTAGGTCGGCGTCGTCGAAGACCAGGAACGGGGCCTTGCCGCCGAGTTCCAGGTGCAGCCGCTTGACGGTGGCGGTGGCGATCTCGGCGACGCGCTTGCCGACGGCGGTGGAGCCGGTGAAGGAGGTCATGACGACATCGGGGTGGCCCACGAGGCGCTCGCCCGCGTCGGCGCCCGCGCCGTTGACGATGTTGATCACGCCGTCGGGGATGCCCGCCTCCCGCGCCGCCTGCGCGAACATCAGTGAGGTGAAGGGCGTCAGCTCGGACGGCTTCAGCACGATCGTGTTGCCCGCGGCGACCGCCGGGAGGATCTTCCAGGCGGCCATCTGGAGCGGATAGTTCCAGGGCGCGATGGAGCCGACCACGCCGATCGGTTCGCGGCGTACGTAGGAGGTGTGGTCGCCGCTGTACTCGCCCGCCGACGCGCCTTCCAGATGACGGGCGGCGCCGGCGAAGAAGGCGGCGTTGTCGACGGTCCCCGGAACGTCGAACTCCGTGGAGAGCTTGATCGGCTTTCCGCACTGGAGCGACTCGGCCGCCGCGAATTCCGTGGCCCGCTCGGCGAGTACGGCGGCGAAGCGGTGCAGTGCGTCGGAACGCTCCCCCGGCGTGGCACCCGCCCAGCCCGGATACGCCGCGAGCGCGGCGGCCACGGCCGCGTCGACGTCGGCCGCCCCCGCCATCTCGTACGTGAGCAGCTCGTCGCCCGTCGCCGGGTCGACCACGGCGTGCGTACGGCCCGAGGTGCCGGGGCGCAGCCGTCCGTCGATGAACTGCGCACCGTCCGCGAAGCGGTCCCGCGCGGGGAAGCGGTTGCCCATGGCGCCCTCCGTGTTGCCGGCTGTCGCCGCATCTGATCCGAAGCCGTCAGTGTTGTTCTGGCTTGAATTGAGTGCCGATACTGACAGAGCACAGGGCGTCCAACAAGTGATTCCGTTGTTGCCTTTTGGTTACGCGACGGAATCGGTTGACCATGTGTCGCGCCCGCACCTTGATCGGCATACGGACTGTCAGTGGTGGCTGGCAGACTCGCGTGCATGGGGATGATCACGGTTGCCGAGCTGACCGACCGTACGAGTCGCGGCGCGAAGGTCAAGTATCTGCATTTCTGGGGGCACGCCCCGCGGCAGGACGGGGCCATCGGCGCGAGCTGTCTCAGCCAGTGGTGGCCGTCACCGTTCACGGTCGACGGGGTCGAGTACGCGACGGCGGAGCACTGGATGATGGCCGCCAAGGCGCGGCTCTTCGACGACGCGGAGGCCGAGGGGAAGGCTCTGACCGCGTCGGGTCCGGCGCTGGCCAAGAAGGCCGGGCGGCTGGTGCGGGGGTTCGACGAGACCGTATGGCAGCGCGAACGCTCCGGCATCGTCGTGGAAGGCAGCGTCCTCAAGTTCCGGCAGGACGACCGGCTGCGCGACTACCTGTTGGGCACCGGTGACCGGGTGCTCGTCGAGGCCAGCCCGATGGACCGGATATGGGGCATCGGACTGGCCGCGGACGACGAGCGGGCACAGGACCCCGCGCGCTGGCGGGGGCTCAATCTGCTGGGCTTCGCTCTCATGGAGGCGCGTGAACGGCTCCGCGCGGAGACGGCGAGGTCCTGACGGCGCGCCGTCGGATCAGTGGTTGGCGTCCACAAGAAGCATGGCGGAGTAGCCGTCGGTGCCGCTGTCGTAGTCGTAGTCGTTGTTGTCGTCGTTGATCGCGTCGGTGATGCCCCAGATGAGAAGACCGATGACGACCGCGCCGATGACGATCCCGATGCTGCCCATGATGATCCCGGAGAGGGCCTGACCGCTGTTGGTGGCCTCACCCCGTTCGGCACGCTTCCTGCCGACGACGCCGAAGATCACGGCGAGGATGCCCAGGATGATGCCGACGACGCCGTACAGGCAGAACAGACAGATCGAGAGAATGCCGAGCGTCATCGCGGCGACGCCCATGCCGTTCGCCGGGGCGGGCTGCCAGCCGACCTGGCCGTATCCCGGATAGCCGGGGTATCCCGGGTATCCGGGATAGGACGCGCCGGGGTACTGGGAACCGGCGGGCGCGCCCGGGTAGCCGTACGGACCGGAAGTCGTCGGGGCCGGTCCCCCGGGGGCTATCGGCGGCGGCGGTACGGCTCCCGAGACCGGCCCGGCACCGACGGCGGCGCCCGCCTCGGGCCCCACACCGGGCATGGCCGTGACGGTCGGCTGGTCGTAGACGGGCCGGACCGGTGGCTGGTCCTGGATGGGCCCCGGCGCCTGCGCCGGCTTGTTCAACGGCACCCCGCGCTCCGGCGGCGCCCAGGGATCGTTCGGCTCGTGGGCGCCCGGCGGCTGCGCGCTGCTGTCTGACATGGTCCTCCCCCATCGTGATTCCGTCATGCTAAGGCCTCTGCCGAGCGCACCATTCGCCCCGCCTACGATGATCCCTGTCCGATAAAGCCCTGGGCAGGGGGACGTCCTGCCCGGCGGACGGCGACACCCTTTCCGCCGCCGCTCAGCACGCGGAGGACCCGATGACCGACCTTCATCCCTTCATCGCAGGGCTGCCCAAGGCCGAGCTGCATGTCCATCACGTCGGCTCGGCCTCGCCCCGTATCGTGTCCGAACTGGCGGCCAGGCACCCTGGCACCAAGGTGCCGACGGACCCCGAGGCGCTGGCCGACTACTTCGTCTTCACCGATTTCGCGCACTTCATCGACGTCTACCTCTCCGTGGTGGATCTGCTGCGGACCCCGGAGGACGTCCGGCTGCTGACGTTCGAGATCGCGCGCGACATGGCCCGGCAGAACATCCGCTACGCCGAGCTGACGATCACCCCCTTCAGTTCGACCCGGCGCTCCATCCCCGAAGTGGCTTTCATGGAGGCGATCGAGGACGCCCGCAAGTCGGCCGAGGCCGAGTTCGGGGTCGTACTGCGGTGGTGTTTCGACATTCCGGGCGAGGCCGGCCTGGAGGCCGCGGACGAGACACTGCGGCTCGCCGTCGACCTCCGTCCCGAGGGGCTGGTGTCCTTCGGTCTCGGTGGCCCGGAGATCGGCGTACCGCGGCCGCAGTTCAAGCACCACTTCGACCGGGCGGTCGCGGAAGGGCTGCACTCCGTGCCGCACGCGGGTGAGACGACGGGGCCCGGCACGGTGTGGGACGCGTTGAGGGATCTGCGCGCCGAACGGATCGGACACGGCATCAGCTCCGCCCAGGACGCCGAGTTGATGGCGTATCTCGCCGAGAACCGCATCCCTCTGGAGGTCTGCCCCACCTCCAACATCGCCACGCGAGCGGTCACCGACATCGAGCTACACCCGATCAGGACGCTGGTGTCCGCGGGCGTGCTCGTGACGGTCAACAGCGACGACCCGCCCATGTTCGGCACCGACCTCAACAACGAGTACGCGGTCGCGGCGCGGCTTCTGGAGTTGGACGAGCGGGGGGTGGCGGGGCTCGCGAAGGGCGCCGTCGAGGCGTCGTTCCTCGACCGGGCGGGCAAGGACCGGCTGAGCGCCGAGATCGACACGTACACGGCTCAGTGGCTCGCCAAGTGACGGCCGCACGGAGCGCCGCCGACGGTGTCGGAGAGGCGTCGCTGCGCGCCGTCGTGGCCGTCGGGCACCGGGGCGACCCCTACCGCGTACGTGAGAACACCCTTCCCTCGGTCCGATCCGCCCTGGAACGGGGCGCCGACGCCGTGGAGATCGACGTACGGATCACGCGTGACGGGGTGCCTGTCCTGCTGCACGACTCGTCGCTGGCCCGGCTCTGGGGTCATGACCGGCCGGTCGCGGACGTCACTCAGGAGGAGCTGAGCACCTTGACACGGGGCGGTGTGCCGACACTCCGGGAGATGCTGCTGGCGCCGGGGCCGGTGGCGGACGCGCGCCTCATGATCGATCTGCCGGGCGCCACGACGGAGTCGGTGCGCACCGTGGTCGGGACGGTGCGCGAATGCGGCGCGGCGGAGCGGGTGTACTACTGCGCGGGCGCCGAGGCGATGCTCGCCGTACGCGCCGCGGACGCGGGCGCCGAAATCGCCATGACGTGGCAGTCGTTGGCCCCGCCGCGTCCCGCGCTGCTCGAAGCGGTACGGCCCCGCTGGCTCAACTACCGCTTCGGTCTGGTGAGCCGGGAGCTGACGGAGCGGGTCCACCGGGACGGCCTGCTGGTCTCCGCCTGGACGGCCGACACCGGACGGAGCATGCGGCGCCTGGTCGGTGCGGGGGTCGACTCGATCACCACCAACCGCATCGACACACTCGCGAAGCTGCTGCGCAGCGGCCGGCCGGACAGTCCGAAGGCGTAGAGAAGGCGGGGCGGGGCGCACGGGGGGCGGTTCGGCGGTCGGGGCGGGTCTCCGGTGCCCCGAGAGGGCCAGGGATTCGCCCCAACCGCCGAGAACGGGGCCGGAGTTCAGCGGCTCCCGACGATCCTCCGCGCGACGGCGTGCGAGACGGCGGTGGCGCCCGCGGCAACGGCAAGGCCCATCGCGACGTCGCGTGCCCGCGACGGCTTCAGCACCCCGGCCCGCCTGAGCCGTCCCCGCGCCCACAGCGTGAACGGCACGACGATCAGTGGCGACGTGACGGACCCCGGGGTGTATCCGCGTACGGCGGCGGCCTGGGCGAGATGCACCAGACCGTGCAGTCCGAAGCCGTCCAACGCCCCCTGATAGAAGCCGGACCGGCCCCCCGTACGGTGCCCGGCGACGGCGGCGGCACCGACGAACGTGGCCATCACCCCGACGGCCACGGCGAACTCACGCGGTTCGACGGCGGCCATGGCGCCCCACACCGGCTCCGGTACGCCGGGAAACCGTTCGCGCAGGGTGGGCAGGTTCTCGCTGATCCAGCGGGGCCCGGTGGCCAGTTCCTCGGCATCGTGCAGAACCCAGGCCGCCAGCAGCCCCAGAGTCACGGCGGGGCCGACCCGGTCGCCGCGTACGTGTATGTCCGTCATGTCTCCGACCTTCTCAGACACGCGGCACGACCGACGGGGCGGGGCCCGGACACGTAGCGTGTC
>NZ_JBHUZM010000126.1:0-22806 GCF_042667665.1 Streptomyces sp. NPDC057307
AGCCGCTTGTGCGGCGTGTCCGGCGCCCGGGAACGTGTACGGGGCGGTCCCTAGACGACGATCTGGCCCTTCCCGAGCGCGATGACCCCGTTCTTCGAGACGGTGTACAGCTCCTCGTCCCGCCCCGGATTGACGCCGATCGTGGCGCCGGGCGGGACGTCCACGTTCTTGTCGAGGATCGAGCCGCGTACGACCGCGCCCCGGCCCACCCGTACGTTGTCGTGCAGCACCGAGCCCTGCACCACGGCGCCCTCCTCGATCACCACGCCGGGAGACAGCACGGAGCGGGTCACCTGGCCCCGGATGACGCAGCCGGGCCCCACGATCGACTCGCTCGCGATACCGCCCGCCACGAACCGCGCGGGCGGGAGCTGGCCGGCGTGGGTGTAGATCGGCCAGCGTCTGTTGTCGAGGTTGAACTCCGGCTGGTGCGAGATCAGGTCCATGTGCGCGTCGTAGTAGGAGTCGAGCGTGCCCACGTCCCGCCAGTAGCCGTGCTCGCGCGGGGTCTCGCCCGGCACGTGGTTGTCGTCGAAGTCGTAGACCTGCGCCATGCCCTGCTCGGTGAGCATCGGCAGGATCGAGCCGCCCATGTCATGGACGGAAGCCTCGTCCTCGGCGTCCCGGTGCAGCGCGTCCACCAGGATCTTGGTGGTGAAGAGGTAGTTGCCCATCGAGGCGAAGACATGCTCGGGGTCGCCCGGCAGCCCCGGCGCGTCGGCCGGCTTCTCCAGGAACCGGTCGACCCGGGTGCCGTCCGGGCCCGGCGTGATGACCCCGAACGACGACGCCTCGGCGCGCGGCACCCTGATACCGGCGACCGTGACCCCGGCGCCGCTCTCGATGTGCCGTTGCAGCATCTGCCGGGGGTCCATGCGGTAGACGTGATCGGCGCCGAACACCGCGATGTAGTCCGGCTGTTCGTCGTGGACGAGATTGAGGGACTGCAGGATCGCGTCCGCGCTGCCCAGATACCAGCGCGGTCCGAGCCGCTGCTGGGCGGGCACCGGCGTGACGTAGTTGCCCAGCAGACTGGACATCCGCCAGGTGGTACTCACATGGCGGTCCAGCGAATGCGACTTGTACTGCGTCAGCACGCAGTTGCGCATGATGTCGCCGTTGACGAGATTCGACAGGACGAAGTCGACCAGGCGGTACGTACCGCCGAAGGTCACCGCCGGTTTGGCGCGGTCGGCAGTCAGCGGCATCAGCCGCTTGCCTTCCCCGCCCGCCAGCACGATCCCGAGCACCGAAGGTCCACCGCGCATCGCCGCTCCTTTGTTCGCGACCCTCTATACCGGCCGTCCGCATCCACCTACCCGGTACGGATCGTCCGGATCCATCTACCCGGCTAACGGGACTTGAGCAGCTCCTCGTACACCTCGTACGTACGCCGCGCCACCCGGTCCCAGCCGAACTCGCGCACCGCCCTGTCCCGGCCCGCCGCGCCCATCGCCGCCGCCGACTCCGGGTCGTCCAGGACCCGGTTGAGCGTCTCGGTGAGGGCCGTCTCGAAGTCCTCCGGGTGCCGTTCGTCGTACGGCACCAGCAGGCCCGTACTCCCGTCGTCCACGACCTCCGGAATACCGCCGACCGCCGAGGCGACGACCGCGGTGCCGCAGGCCATCGCCTCCAGATTCACGATGCCCAGCGGCTCGTACACGGAGGGGCAGACGAACACGGCCGCGTGGGTGAGCAGTTGGACCACCTCGGGGCGCGGCAGCATCTCGGGGATCCAGAACACCCCGTCGCGGCTGCCGCTCAGCTCGTCCACCAGCTCGCGGAACTCGGCGCCGATCTCCGGTGTGTCGGGCGCGCCCGCGCAGAGCACCAGCTGCGCCTCGGGGTCGAGGGCACGGGCCGCGCGCAGCAGGTGCGGGACGCCCTTCTGCCGGGTGATACGGCCGACGAACAGCACGAAGGGGCGGTCCGGGTCGATGCCGATCCGCTCCAGGACGTCCGTGCCGCGGTCCGGGTGGTAGAGGCGGGTGTCGATGCCGTTGTAGATGACCCGCACGCGGTCCGGGTCGAGCGAGGGGTAGCAGTTCAGGATGTCGGCGCGCATGCCGCGCGAGACGGCGACGACGGCGTCGGCGGTCTCTATCGCGGAGCGCTCGGCCCAGCCGGACAGCGCGTACCCGCCGCCGAGTTGCTCGGCCTTCCAGGGGCGCAGGGGCTCCAGCGAGTGGGCGGTCATCACGTGCGGAATGCCATAGAGCATCTTGGAGACATGGCCGGCGAGCGCGGCGTACCAGGTGTGCGAGTGCACCAGGTCGCTGCCTTCGACGGCGGCGGCCATCGCGAGATCGACGGAGAAGGTGCGCAGCGCGTCGTTGGCGCCTTCGAGTCCGGCGGCGGCCCGGTGCCGTACGACGCCCAGGGCGCGCTCCTCGGCGCTGCCGCCGTCCTCGCCCCAGCAGTGCACCCGGAGGTCGGTCAGCTCACGCAGCTCGCGGGCCAGGAACTCCACATGGACGCCCGCGCCTCCGTACACGTCCGGCGGGTACTCCCGGGTCAGCAGCCCGACCTTCACGCCATACCCCCGTCGCCCGACGATCTCACCAATGTCATGGTCACCCGGAAACCTCTCATGCGGAAGGGCGTGGCGGTGGCCGGTCGAATACGCAGTCCCCGCAGAGGCCGCCCGACGGGCAACGGTAGTAGAGGCAGCAGCTACGGCGGCGGAAGGATCCGTCCCTTGATACGCCGGTGGTGCGCAGGTCGGGGTGGGTGAAGAGGGCCGCGCCGATGGCGTCGGCCCGCTCGCCCGCCTCGGGCCGGCCGACGCGGCGGCTCCAGCCGCGCAGTTCGCGTACGGCCCCGGCGAGGGCGGAGCCGGCGTTGCCCCACAACAGGCGTGGCGAGACGGAGCCGTCGGCGCGCAGGGCGGTCGCCAGGGGGACGAGGTGGCGGTACTGGACCACCTCGCGGACCGCGTCGGCGAGGGCGGTCGCCGTTGTGCCACCGGAGGCCGTTCTGCCGCCGGAGGCCGTTGTGCCGCCGGAGGCCGGGAAGGCGCGTGGTTCGGGCAGGAGGAGATCGTCGGGCGAGGTGCGGCGGTGGTCCCAGTACAGCCGCGCGGGGTCCAGGTCCGGCACCTCGCCGTGCAGCGCGGCCGAGCCCAGTGCGACCGACCAGAGCCGGGCGGCGAGCCCCAGCTGTGCGACGGAGACGGCGACCCGGCGCTCGGGCGCGCCGAGCTTCCCGGCGACGGTGTCGACGCGCGCCGACAGGGGCGCGATGTCGCCCGCGTAGATCTCCGCGAACGGGACGTACGAGTCGTATGCGCCGCCGTGCGCCCCCGGGTCCACGTGCCCCGCGACCGCCTCCGTGCGCAGGGCGAAGAAACCGCCCACGGATCCGACCTCCGCGAGATCCATCCGCCCTCCCTCTCCGATCGGCTCCTAACGTCACTTTCCGTAACGTCCGATGGTCGCGGTACGTGCCCGGACCGGGGCTCGGTGTGCACCCGGGGCCTCCACCCGGGGACGGGGGCTACCGCCAGGGGAATGACTCGGGCCCGCCGGATGTACTACTACAGCAGTACGTCGTAATGCCGTCTTCAGGACGACGACTAATCGCACCTGGCGAGAGATCGTGGATATATGAGTGCACTCGCGCTGTCCGTGCTGCTGTCACTGGTCTCCGCGGTCGCCTATGCGGCCGGGGCGATCCTTCAGGAGCGCGTCGCGGCAGATACGCCCGCCCGGCCCTACGCGCCCCTGCACCACGGCGTGTGGTGGGCCGCTGTGGCGTTGAACGGGGTCGGCGCGCTGCTGCACGTCGTCGCGCTCGCGTACGGACCGCTCAGCCTCGTACAGCCTCTCGGTGCCCTCACGATCGTCTTCGCGCTGCCGATGGCGGCCGTCTTCGTCCGCCGCAAGGCGGGCGCCGCCGCCTGGCGCGGCGCGCTCCTGGCGACGCTCGGACTGGCCGGACTGCTCGCGCTGACCGGCTCGACCGGTTCCCACTCGCTGGGCTCGGGCGAACGCATGGTGGTGGCCGGCGCCACCGTGGGCGTGGTGGCCCTGCTGTTCCTGATCGCGCAGGCCGTGCACCGTCCGGCCGTGCGCAGTGTGCTGCTCGCCGCGTCGGCCGGTGTCGCCTTCGGTATCGCCTCGGTGTTCACCAAGACCGTCGCCGTCGACTGGACCGACGGCACGTTCAGCGGTCAGGTGCCGAGCCTGCTGGTCATCGCGATCCTGGCCGCGTCCGGTCTGCTGCTCTCGCAGGCCTCCTACCGAGGCGCGGGGCTCGCCGCGCCGCTGGCGACGGTCACGGTCGTGAATCCGGTCGTCGCCGCCGCGGTCGGCCTCACCCTCTTCGGTGAGGGCTTCCGGTACGGCCTGACGGGCGGCCTGCTGGCCCTCGGCTTCGGTGTGGTGACGGCGGGCGGACTGGTCCTCCTCACGACGGAGCGGCTCGCCGCGCAGACGGCCGGTGCCGTCGAGGAGTCCACCGACGAGGCGGCTCCCCCGGCCCCCGGCCATGGGCCGGGCGGTTCCACGGCCGCACACCGGCACGCCTCCTCGGCGCGCCCGACCTGGCACCTGCCGCCGTGCAGGTCGCACAGGACGGAGCACCGGCGGCACATCCTGCGGCGGACCGTCCGGTCAGATGCGGACTCCGCCCGCCCTGAGGTAGGAGATGGGGTCGATGTCGGAGCCGTAGCCGGGGCCCGTCCGCATCTCGAAGTGGAGGTGCGGTCCCGTGCTGTTTCCGGTCGATCCTGACCGCGCGATGCGCTGGCCCGCGTTCACCTTCTGACCGTCACGCACAGTGAGCGCGGACAGGTGCGCGTACTGGCTGTACTTGCCGTCCGAGTGCCGGATGACGACCTGGTAGCCGTAGCTGCCCTCCCAGCCCGCCGACACGACCGTGCCGCCCGCCACGGCCTTCACCGACGTGCCGGTGGGGACGGGGAAGTCGACGCCGGTGTGGTAGCCGCTGGCCCAGGATCCGGCCTTGCGGTACGGGGTGCCGGTGCCCGCGCTGACCGGGGCGCTGAAGTTGGACGACTGCTTCGGCTTCTCGGCCGTCTTCGGCTTCGAGACCTGCTGCTTGGGCTGTTCCTTCGGCTTCTCCGCCTGCGGCTTCGGCTTGGGCTTCTCGGCCTGCTTGGACGGCTGCGCCTTCGCGGCGGGCTTCTTCGCCTCCTCCTTCTTGGGAGGGGCGGGCGCCTCAGCGGCGGGCTTGTCCTTCGCCTTGTCCTTCGCGGGGGCCGAGACATGCAGGACGAGCTTCTGTCCGGGGAAGATCAGATCGGGGTCGCTGCCGATGACCCTGCGGTTCTCCTCGTACAGCCGCTGCCAGCCACCCCGTATCTCCTCGGAGGCGGCGATCCCGGAGAGCGAGTCGCCTCCCGCCACGGTGTAGCCCTCGCGCTCGGTCGGCACGGACGTGGGCGAGGCGGCCTTCTTCGGATCGCTCCGAGGGGCGCTCTTCGCCGTGTCGCGGGCCTTGGCCGGTGCCACGTCGGGGGCGTCGCCGCCGCGCGTGAGGCCGGCCTTCACGGAGCAGTTCGGCCACGCCTGGGGGCCCTGGCCCTTGAGGACCTTCTCGGCGACGGCGATCTGCTGGTCCTTGGTGGCGAGATCGGCGCGTGCCGCGTACTGCCCGCCGCCGAACGCCTCCCACGTGGACTGGCTGAACTGCAGCCCGCCGTAATAGCCGTTGTCAGTGTTGATCTGCCAGTTGTTCGTGGACTCGCAGGCGGCGACCTTCTCCCATGTCTCCACGGGGGCCGCACTCACCGTGCCCGCCCCGATGAGTGGCAGGGCGATGCCCGCGCCGCCCGCCGTGACGGTGAGCGAGGCGCGGTTGATGCGGCTGGGCTGGTATCTGCGGTGGCGACCGGTTGCGGCCATGATCTCGGCTCCCCCACTGGCAGGTAAGGACGTCTGGGACACGTCGCAATCGGTCAACTTAGGGCAGTCGCATGTGCAATGACAAGGGCTCACTTCCGGAGCCCGCGCGGCACACGTGCGCCCGCCGTGCGTCGTCGCAGCCCACGGGCCGGCATTGACAGGCCCCACACGGTCCGGCGAGTCTGGGGCGAGTCGACGGGAGAGCGCTCTCCAACAGGATTGAAGGGGGCAGTATGGCCGAGGACGAGACCGAGACCGAGCGGCTGCTGGAGAAGCTCGACATCGGGCAGAAGGTCCGTCTGCTGACGGGTGCCAGCAACTGGCGTACGTACGACGAGCCGGCCGTCGGGTTGCGTCCTCTCACGATGTCCGACGGACCGGCCGGGGTGCGCGGCGACGCCTGGGACGAGCGGCAGACCTCTCTCGTCCTGCCGTCGCCGACCGCCCTCGCGGCCTCCTGGGACGAGGAGTTGGTCCGCGAGCTGGGCGGGCTGCTCGCCGCCGAGGCGCGTCGCAAGGGCGTCCAGGTGCTGCTCGCCCCCACCCTGAATCTGCACCGGTCGCCGCTGGGCGGGCGGCACTTCGAGTGTTTCTCCGAGGATCCGCTGCTGACCGCGCGCACGGGCGTCGCCTTCGTGACGGGTGTGCAGGAGGGCGGAGTGGCGGCCACGGCCAAGCACTTCGTGGCCAACGACGCGGAGACCGACCGGCTGCGCGTCGACGTGGGCGTGGCCGAACGGACGCTGCGCGAGCTGTATCTGGCCCCGTTCGAGGCGGCGGTGGACGCCGGTGTCTGGGCGGTGATGTCCGCGTACAACAAGGTCAACGGCATCACGATGTCGGCGAGTCCGCTGCTGGAGTGGCCGCTGAAGGGAGACCGGCCACTGAAGGGAAACGGGCCGCCGCAGGACGGTTGGGGCTTCGACGGGCTAGTCGTCTCCGACTGGGGCGCCGTCCGCTCGCTGCTCGGCAGCGCGCGCTCGGGCCAGGACCTCGCCATGCCGGGCCCGGAGAGCCCGTGGGCGGCCGGGCTGCTCGACGCGGTGGCGGCGGGCCTGATCGACGAGGCGCGGATCGACGACAAGGTACGGCGCCTGCTGCGGCTCGCCCGGCGGGTCGGCGCGCTGGGGCCCGTCCCGCCGATCCACGCGGACCCGCCCACCGGGCAACGGGCGTTGCTGCGGCGGGCCGTCGCCGCCGGCACGGTGCTGCTGCGCAACGAAGGAGACGTACTGCCGCTGGATCCGGCACGGTCGCGCCGCGTCGCGGTCATCGGCCCGCACGCCACGGCCGTCCGGATCCAGGGGGGCGGGAGCGCCGAGGTGTTCCCCTCCGCCGTGGTGACGCCGTTGGCGGGGATCGAGGCGGCGCTGGACGAAGCCGTGGGAGGCTCGGACCGGCCGGCCGAGGTGACGTACACGCCCGGCCTGCCGCCGTACACCCGGCCACGCCCGCTCGACCCGGCCTGGACGCGCGATCCTCGTGACGGCGAACCGGGCGTCCTCGTACGGCTGTTGGACGCCGGGGGCGCCGAACTGCACGCCGAACACCGGCTGTCGGGCCGCATCGTGGAACCGGCCCGTATCGCGGGCGCCGTCACCGTGGAGATCCGCGCCCTCGTCCGGCCCACGGAGAGCGGCAGTTGGACGCTGGGGGTGGGCGGCTGGGGGCTCATCTCCCTGTCCGTGGACGGCCGGACGCTGCTGTCCGACGAGTTCCCGCTCGACAGCGACGACCCGACGCGCGTCCATGTCTCGCCGCCCTACCGGTGCGCGGAGGCCGAGTTGACCGAGGGCGTGGAGGTGGAGGTGGTCGCGCGGCGGCGGCTGGACCCCGGAACGGGGATCGCGACGCTGCTGGCCGCCGCCCCTCCCCCGGGCGACGCGGTGACGGCCCTCGCCACCGCCGTGGCCGCCGCGCGGGCCGCCGACGTCGCCGTCGTCGTGGTGGGCACGACCGAGGAGAGCGAGTCCGAGGGCCGCGACCGCGAGTCGCTGGCGCTGCCCGACGGACAGGACGCGCTCGTACGGGCGGTGGCCCGCGCCAATCCGCGCACGGTGGTGCTGGTGAACTCGGGCGGCCCGGTCGCGCTGCCCTGGCACCGCGACGTACCCGCGCTGCTGCTCGCCTGGTTCCCGGGCCAGGAGGCCGGACACGGCCTGGCCGACGTGCTGTTCGGCCGCGCCGAGCCCGGCGGGCGGCTGCCGACGACCTGGGCGCTGGCCCAGGAGGACGTCCCCGTGCTCGACACACGGCCGCGCGACGGACGTCTTCCGTATGACGAGGGCATCCACATCGGTCACCGCGCGTGGCTGCGTGCCGGTCGGGAGCCCGCGTACTGGTTCGGACACGGGCTCGGCTACACGACGTGGGCGTACGAGGGGATGGAGGCGGCGCCCGCCACCGTGGCGGGCGGGTCCGCCGGGGGCGTGGAGGTACGCGTACGGCTGCGCAACACCGGCCCGCGCGGGGGCCGTGAGGTCGTCCAGGTCTATGTCGCCCGCACGGACACGGCGGTCGACCGGCCGGTGCGGGCGCTCGCGGGTTACGCGGCGGTGGAGGCCGGACCGGGCGAGGAGGCCGTGGCGACGGTACGGCTCGCGGCGCGGGCGCTGGCGCACTGGTCGACGGTCCGCCGGCGCTGGGAGACGGAGCCGGGCGAGTTCACGCTCCTGGCGGGTTCCTCGGCGGGAGAGCTGCCGCTGCGCACGACACTCACGGTGCCGGCGACGGGGCCGCTCACGACGGGTCCGTCGATGGAGAGCGCTCTCCGCTGATGCTATAAATGCGCTCATGACGGAGGATTCACGAGCGGCCGGCTCGCCCACGCTGGAGGACGTCGCCAAGGCGGCCGGAGTCTCGCGCGCCACCGTCTCCCGTGTCATCAACGGCGTGCGCAACGTCGACCCGGTGATCCAGGCGGCCGTGCGGGACGCGGTGGCGGTCACCGGGTACACGCCGAACCGCGCCGCCCGCTCGCTGGTCACCCGCAAGGCCGACTCGATCGCCCTGGTGGTGTCGGGCGCGGGGGACGATCCGCCGCCGGTCGCGGCGACGGCGGGGCCGGCCGCGTCCACCTCGTCCGCAACCTCCGCCGCCTCCGCCGCCTCCGCCGCCTCCGCAACCTCCGCAGCCGATTCGGCGGGCGGGAGCCGTAACGGTGGCCGACAGGGCGCCGGATTCGACGGCGGTGTCGGGTCCTTCATGACCGAGGTCTTCGCCGACCCGTTCTTCGGCCGGGTCGTGACGGGTGTCGTCAACTTCCTGCGCCCGCGCGGGATTCACCCGGTGCTGATGTTCGCCGAGACCTCCCTGGCGCGGGACGAGGTGGTGTCGTACCTCCGTCAGGGCAGCGCCGACGGCGCCCTGGTCGTCTCGACCCACGCCGAGGACCCGCTGCCCGCGCTGATCACGGACGCCGGTCTCCCCGCCGTGCTGTACGCGCGCCCCGCCCGTCCCGTACGCATCAGTTACGTCGACCTCGCCCACCAGGACGGCGCCCGGCTGGCCGCCGAGCGGCTGCTCGCCCGGGGCTGCCGCCGGATCGGCACGATCGCGGGGCCGCTCGACGTACCGGCGGGACAGGACCGGCTGGCGGGCTTCCGGGACACGATGGCCCGGCACGGGCATCCGTACGTTCCCGTCGCCGGGGGCGAGTTCACCGAGGAGAGCGGTGCGGCGGCCATGGAGCGGCTGCTCGCCGAACACCCGGATCTGGACGGGGTGTTCGCGGCGAACGACCTGATGGCCGTGGGCGCGTGCCAGGTGCTGCGCGAGCGTGGGCGGCGGGTGCCGGACGACGTCGCGGTGATCGGCTTCGACGACAGCCGCGCGGCCGCGTCCTGCCGCCCGCCGCTGACGACGGTGCGGCAGCCGGTGGAGGACATGGCGGCGGAGATGGCGCGCCTGCTGCTGGACCGCCTGGCGCGACCGGACCGCCCGGTGACGTCGGTGATCTTCGAACCCACGCTGGTGCGGCGGGCTTCGGCGTGAGCGGTGCGGTCCTCAATCGCCGGACAGGCTGAATTGGCCCACCCGGCCCCGTAGAACACAGGCCCTGCGGACCGGCCTCTGTCCTCAGTCGCCGGACGGGCTTGGGTGCTGCGAACGGCCTTGAAAGGCACGCCCGTCCCAATCCAGCCCGTCCGGCGATTGAGGACAACCGCCCGCCCACCCGCCTACGTCGGCGTCGGCGTCGGCGCCCACCGTGGCGGGGCCTGGTCCCTGCCGGCGGACGGGGCCGGTGGCAGGGGCCGGGTTCCGCCGCGGGCCAGGAAGTCCGACAGCGGCAGCGTCGCCGCGCCGACCGTCACCGCGTCCGGGCCCAGGCGGCCCATCTCGACGGTCGCCCGCGCCGCGGTGTGCTTCAGCGCGTACTCGCGGGCGTAGCGGCGGATGTCCGGCAGCAGGTGCGGGCCGATCTGGAGTCCGGCCCAGCCGCCGAGCAGCACTCGTTCGGGCAGGAACAGGTTGATCAGGTCGGCGACGGCCGCGCCGAGGCACTCCGCCGTCTCGTCGAGCAGCGCGACGGCGACGGGGTCGGGCGCGGGTCCGCCGGGCGGCGGGAAGGCGGCGGCCAGCAGGGCGGCGAGGGCCGTCTCGTCGTCCGCGTCGGCGGGCAGCGGCCCTCCCGCCTCCTGCCAGCGTTCGCGCATCGCCTCGGCGCCCGCGTATGCCTCCAGACAGCCGATGGAGCCGCAGCGGCAGCGGCGGCCGCGCAGTTGCACCGTGGTGTGGCCCCATTCGAGGGCGCTGCCCCGGTGGTTCTCGTCGAGCGTGCCGCCTTCGCCACCGTGAATCACGCTGGCGCCGACTCCGGAGCCGATGAGGGCGATGGCCGCCGTGCCGACACCCCGGCCGCCGCCGAACCACATCTCGGCCTGGCCCAGTGTCTTGGCGCCGTTGTCGATGAAGAGCGGGACCTGGGCGGGTACGTCGACGGCGGCGCGCAGCAGTTTCTCGAAGGGCACGGCGGCCCAGCCCATGGTCTGCCCGTGGACGACCGCGCCCTCCGGGCCGTGGCGCTCGATGATGCCGGGGACGCCGATGCCGATGCCGAGGAGTTCGCGCGGGTCGGCCCCGGCGTCCCGCAGGACGTGGGCGACGCCGGTGCGGACGTGGGCGACGATGCGTTCGACGTCGTGGCCGTGCTGGGCCAGCAGCCTTTCGGTACGGGCGAGTTCGGTCAGGGACAGGTCGAAAAGTTCGACGCGGACGCGGGTCTCCCCGATGTCGATGCCGATGAGGAGCGCGCCGCCGGGGGCGACGCGCAGCAGCGTGCGCGGCCTGCCGCCGTCGGAATCGACCACTCCGGCCTCCTCCAGGAGGCGTTCGGCGGCGAGTTCGGTGACGACGTTGCTGATGGAACCTGAACTCAGGCCGGTGGCCGGCCCGAGCTCCTGACGGCTCAGCGGGCCGTCGAAATACAACCGTTGCAACACCCTCGCCCGGTTGCCCCTGCGCAGGTCACGCACTGTTCTTCTGTCCCGTTCGGCCATGGTGCTCCTTCCCAGCAGGCAACATACCCCGGTCCCAGACCTTGACGCGACCTTCTCTCACCTCTTAAATCACGACATAAATTAAGCCGTGAGGCAGCGTTCGACTCTCGAACACAGCCACCCCGGAAAGGGGCCACCCATGCGCAGAATCAGAGCCGCAGCAGTCGTCACCATCGCCACCGCCCTCGCCGCCACCGTCACCGGATGCGGTGGCGGTACGTCCTCCGACGAGGGCGGCAGCAACGACTCACCGAAGACGCTCACCTACTGGGCGTCCAACCAGGGCCCCAACATCGAGGCCGACAAGAAGATCCTCACTCCCGAGCTGAAGAAGTTCGAGAAGGAGACGGGGATCAAGGTCAAGCTCGAAGTCGTGCCGTGGTCCGACCTGCTCACCCGGATCCTGGCCGCCACCACGTCCGGGCAGGGCCCGGACGTACTGAACATCGGCAACACCTGGTCGTCCTCGCTCCAGGCGACCGGCGCGCTGCTGCCGTGGGACGACAAGAACTTCGAGGCGATAGGCGGCCGGGACCGCTTCGTCGACTCCGCGGTCGCCTCGGCCGGCGCGGAGGGCCAGCCTCCGGCGGCCGTACCGCTGTACTCGCTCGCGTACGCGCTCTACTACAACAAGCAGATGTTCGCGGACGCCGGTATCGACGGACCGCCCGCCACCTGGGACGAGCTGGTCGCCGACGGCAAGAAGCTGTCCAAGGACGGCAAGTGGGCGCTGGGCGCCGAGGGCGGCAACCTGTCGAACAACATCCACCAGGTCTTCGCGCTCGGCCAGCAGCACGGCGACGACTTCTTCGACAAGTCCGGCAAGCCGACCTTCACCACCGACGCCAACGTGGCCGCCGTGAAGCAGTACGTCGACTTCATGGCCAAGGACAAGATCATCGCTCCGGGCAACGCGGAGTACGCCCAGAACCAGTCGCTGACCGACTTCGCCAAGGGCAAGACGGCGATGGTGCTGTGGCAGGCCGCCGCCTCGACGTTCGCCTCCCAGGGCATGAAGCCCGAGGACTGGGGCGCGGCGCCGGTGCCCGTGCCGTCCGGCGCGCCCGGCGCCGACAAGCAGGTCAACTCCATGGTCGCCGGCATCAACATCGCCGTCTTCAAGAACACCAAGAACGTCGACGGCGCCAAGAAGTTCGTCAAGTTCATGACGAGCGACGCCGAGCAGACGCTCCTCAACAAGACCTACGGCTCCATCCCGCCCGTCGCCGCGGCCCAGGCCGACCCGGCGTTCGCCGCGCCCGACCTGAAGGTCCTGCGCGACACGCTCGCCAACAGCGCGGCGCCGCTCCCCCAGGTGCCCGAGGAGTCGCAGTTCGAGACCGCCGTCGGCACCGCCGTGAAGGACCTGTGGGCGGACGCCGCCTCAGGGACCCCCGTGACGACCGAGTCCGTCAAGAAGCGGCTGGACAAGGCCCAGCAGCAGATGCAGCAGTGAGGCACCGCCCATGACGTCCACCGTGACTCCCCCCGTCGCCAAGTCGGGCAGCGGTGCGGACCGGGGCGACGGGGGTGCGCGGCGGCGACGTCTGCCGCGCATCCCCGACCGGATCCGCCAGGGCGGGCTGCCGTACCTGCTGCTGCTTCCCGCCGTTCTGCTCGAACTGCTCGTGCACATCGTCCCGATGGTGATCGGGATCGTCATGAGCTTCCGCGAACTGACGCAGTTCTACATCAACAACTGGGACAAGGCGCCGTGGCGGGCGTTCGACAACTACAAGATCGCCGTCGACTTCGACGCCCCGCTCGGCGAGGCGCTGCTCCACTCGTTCTACGTCACCTGTGTCTTCACGGTCATCACGGTCGGCCTGTCCTGGCTGTTCGGCATGGCCGCGGCGATCATGCTCCAGGAGAACTTCCGCGGCCGGGGTCTGCTGCGGGCCATCTTCCTCACGCCGTACGCGCTGCCGGTGTACGCCGCCGTCATCACCTGGGCGTTCATGTTCCAGCGCGACAACGGCATCATCAACCACGTCCTGCACGACCAGCTCGGCCTCACCGACGAGCCGTCCTTCTGGCTGATCGGCGACAACAGCTTCATCGCGCTCGTCGTCGTGGCCGTCTGGAAGTCCTGGCCGTTCGCCTTCCTCATGCTGATGGCGGGGCTCCAGAACATCCCGCGTGAGCTGTACGAGGCGGCGTCCATCGACGGCGCGGGCATCTGGCAGCAGATCCGCAAGATCACCCTGCCGTCGCTGCGTCCGGTCAACCAGGTGCTGGTGCTGGTGCTGTTCCTGTGGACGTTCAACGACTTCAACACGCCGTACGTCCTGTTCGGCGACTCGGCGCCCGAGGCGGCCGACCTGATCTCGATCCACATCTACCAGTCGTCGTTCGTCACCTGGAACTTCGGTACGGGCTCCGCGATGTCCGTCCTGCTGCTGCTCTTCCTGCTGCTGGTGACGGCGGTCTACCTGGTGGTCACCTCACGCGGAAGGAAGGGTTCCGGTGCCGCATAAGGCCCTGGCCGGCAAGGTCAGATCTCCACTCGCTCCCCCGGCGTCCTTCCTCTGGACCCGCCGGATCATCCTGGCGTTCCTCACCGCCTTCGCCCTGCTGCCCGTCTATGTGATGGTCAGCAGCTCGCTGAAGCCGCTGGAGGACGTGACGGGCAAGTTCCAGTGGATCCCGTCCGAGATCACCATCCGCCCCTACTTCGACATCTGGGACACCGTCCCGCTCGCGCACTACTTCATGAACTCGCTGATGGTGGCGGGCGCCGCGACGGTGCTGTCGGTGACGATCGCGGTGTTCTCCGCGTACGCCGTGAGCCGCTACCGGTTCAAGGGCAAGCGGGTCTTCACCGTCACGGTGCTCTCCACCCAGATGTTCCCCGGCATCCTCTTCCTGCTCCCGCTGTTCCTGATCTTCGTCAACATCGGCAACAGCACGGGCGTCGCCCTGTACGGGTCCCGGGGCGGGCTCATCCTCACCTATCTGACCTTCTCGCTGCCCTTCTCCATCTGGATGCTGATCGGGTACTTCGACTCCATCCCGAGGGATCTGGACGAGGCGGCGATGGTGGACGGCTGCGGCCCGTTCGGCGCCCTGTTCCGGGTGGTCGTGCCGGCCGCGATCCCCGGCATCGTGGCCGTGTCCGTCTACGCCTTCATGACGGCCTGGGGAGAAGTCCTCTTCGCGTCCGTGATGACGAACGACGAGACGCGCACGCTCGCCGTCGGGCTCCAGGGGTACGCCACCCAGAACGACGTGTACTGGAACCAGATCATGGCGGCCTCGCTCGTCGTCAGCGTGCCCGTCGTCGCCGGATTCCTGCTCCTTCAGCGCTATCTCGTGGCCGGTCTGACGGCGGGAGCGGTGAAGTGACGCACCGTCAAGTGATTCGCCGTCAGCCCGTTCCCCAAGTGCCCCCTGTAGAAAGGCAGTCAGTGAACGACCTCAACGCCCTCCCCCACGATTTCGTCTGGGGCGTCGCCACCGCCGCCTACCAGATCGAGGGCGCCGTCGCCGAGGACGGCCGCTCACCCTCGATCTGGGACACCTTCTCCCACACCCCCGGCAAGGTCGACAACGGTGACACCGGGGACATCGCCTGCGACCACTACCACCGGGTGCCCGAGGACATCGCCCTGATGAAGCGCCTCGGGGCCGGCTCGTACCGCTTCTCGCTGGCCTGGCCGCGTGTCGTGCCCGGCGGCGACGGGCCGGTCAACGAGGCCGGGATCGGCTTCTACGACCGGCTGGTGGACAGTCTGCTGGAGGCGGGCATCACCCCGTTCGCCACGCTCTACCACTGGGACCTCCCGCAGACGCTCCAGGACCGCGGCGGCTGGCCGGCCCGCGAGACGGCCGAGCACTTCGCGGCGTACGCCTCCGTCGTCGCCGAGCGCCTGGGCGACCGGGTGAAGGACTGGGCGACCCTCAACGAGCCACTGTGCTCCGCGTGGATCGGCCATCTGGAGGGCCGGATGGCGCCGGGGCTCACCGACCTCAAGGCCGCCGTGCACGCCTCGTACCATCTGCACCTCGGTCATGGACTCGCCGTCCAGGCCATCCGCGCGGCCTCCTCCGACGCCCGGATCGGCATCGTCAACAACCTCAGCCCGATCGAGGCGGCCACCGACCGCGAGGCGGACCGGGCGGCGGCCGTACGGGCCGACGGCCACATCAACCGCTGGTGGCTCGACCCGATCCACGGGCGCGGCTACCCGCAGGACATGCTCGACCTGTACGGGGTGGAGCTGCCGGAGCGCCCCGGCGATCTGGAGACCATCGCCGCGCCGCTGGACTGGCTGGGGCTGAACTACTACTTCCGCCAGGTCGTCGCCGACGACCCGGCCGGGCCCGCGCCGTACGCCAAGCAGGTCTATCTGCCCGGCGTACGCCACACGGGCATGGACTGGGAGGTGCACGCGGACGGCCTGGAGGAGCTGCTGCTCCGGCTCACCAGGGAGTACGGCGCGCAGCGCCTCTACGTCACCGAGAACGGGTCGGCCTACCCTGACGTCCTGCGGGACGACGGCACGGTCGACGACCCGGAGCGCACCCGCTATCTGGAGGAGCATCTGGAGGCGTGCGCGCGTGCCGTACGCAAGGGGGTGCCGCTGGCGGGGTACTTCGCGTGGTCGCTGCTGGACAACTTCGAATGGGCCTACGGCTACGACAAGCGGTTCGGCCTCGTCCATGTCGACTACGCGTCGCAGCGGCGGACGATCAAGTCGAGCGGCCACCGGTACGCCGAGATCATCCGGCAGTTGGCGGCCCGGAACCACAAGGCGGCCTGAACCGGACGCACGTGTCCCCGGCAGCGGTCGACGCCGCTGCCGGGGACAGGTGTTCAGGTCAACTGACGGTGTGTCAGACAGGGGCCGGGAGTGACGGCTCGGTGCCCGCCTGGGCGACCACGGAGGCCGCCACCCGTGAGGCGAAGCCCAGCATGTCCCGGAGCGGCGCGGGGGTGAACTCCGGTACCTGGCCGGTGTGGACGCCCCGCGAGACCAGCCAGGTGATCACGGCCGCCGTGAAGGCGTCACCGGCGCCGATGGTGTTGACCACCTCGACCGGTTCGGCGGGCACGGACACCGGGTCGGCGGAGCCCGCCGAGTAGGCCGTACTCCCCCGCGATCCCCTGGTCAGGACGACCAGCCGGCCGCCGGCGGCGAGCCTGCGGCACGTCTCGTCCGGCGTCGAGTCCGGCCACAGCCGCGCCAGGTCCTCGTCGCTGGCCTTGACGACCTGGCCCAGCTCGCACAGTTCGCGCAGCCGGCGCAGGCCGCTCTCCGCGTCGAGCGTGCGGTCCTCGCGCACGTTCGGGTCCACGACCAGCAGCGGGTTCCCGGCCGCCGCCGCGCGCGCCGCCGCCGCCACGGCCGAGGCCGCGGGTTCGACGACGGCGGCGAGGCCGCCCACGTACACGGCGGCGAAGCGCTCGACGTCCATGCGCCGGGGCAGTTGGAAGGTCGCCGTGGACTGGAGGTGGAAGTGGTAGCCGGTGCCCTCGGGACCCGGGTCCGCGACGGCCAGCGCCGTGGGGAGGTCCGGTCGGGCGCAGAGGCCGAGCTCGACTCCCGCCGAGACCAGCCGCCGCTCGATCGACCGGGCGAACCCGTCGTTCCCGAGGGCGCCGGCGAACCAGCTCGGCGTGGACAGCCGGGCCAGTCCGGTGGCCACGTTCGCGGGGGCGCCGCCGGGCTGGGCCAGGTGCGCCTCCGCGTCGTCGGCCGTGGGCACCAGGTCGATCAGCGCCTCACCCAGCACCAGGACGGCGCCGGGCCCCGGTGCGGGGTCCGGTGCCGCGCCGGGAGCGTCGGTCACGGCTCCACCACGATCTTGCGGCCCTGGCCCGCCTTGAACCGCTCGATGGCCTGGGGGTACTGCTCCAGCGGCAGCCGGTCGCTGATGAACACCGCGGGGTCCAGGACCCCGGTGGCGAACAGCGCGGCGGCCCGCTCGTAGCTGTGCAGCACCGCCATCGAGCCGGTGATGGTGATCTCCTGGTTGTAGATCTTGTACGGCTCGATGACCGCCGTCGTCGCGTAGTCGGAGACGCCGAACTGCAGGAACGTTCCGCCCTTGGCCACCCGGCCGAGGCCGTCCTGGATGGCGCCCGCGTTGCCGGTCGCGTCGATGACGACGTCCCAGCCGCCGGGCCGCTCGAACTCCTCGGCCGAGGCGGCAGCCCGGGAACAGCCGAGCTTCGACGCCGTGGCCAGGCGCTCGGGGTTGATGTCCAGGATGTCGACGCCGGCGGCGCCGGTGCGCTTGGCCAGCTCCAGCATCATCAGGCCCATCGTGCCGGAGCCGTAGATCAGCACATCGGCGCCGAGCGTGCTGCTCAGCACGTCGTAGCCGCGTACGGCGCAGGACAGCGGCTCGATGAGCGCCGCGTCCCGTACGTCCACATGGTCGGGGAGCTTGACGCAGTTGGCCACCGGTGCCACGGCGAACTCGGCGGCGCCGCCGGGGACACTGACCCCGATCGCGTTCCACCGGTCGCAGAGGTTGCCGCGACCGGCCCGGCAGTAGCGGCACTCGTGGCAGTACAGCGACGGGTCGACGGCGACCTTGTCGCCCACGGCCAGCTCGGTGACCTTGGAACCGATGCCGACGATCTCGCCGGCGAACTCGTGGCCCGGCACGATCGGCAGCGTCGGCGCGAACTCGCCCTGCAGGATGTGCAGATCGGTGCCGCAGATACCGCAGGCGGAGACGGACACGACGACGTCGCGCGGGCCCGGGGTCGGGTCGGGGACCGTGGTGACGGACACCTTGCCGACACCTTCGACGATCGCTGCCCTCATTTGACGGCTCCAAGAGAAAGGCCCTGGACCAGCTTGTCCTGGGCGGCGAAGCCGGCGGCGAGCACCGGCAGAGACACGACGACGGAAGCGGCGCACAGCTGGGCGAGGAAGAGGCCCTGGCTGGTGACGAATCCGGTCAGGAAGACGGGCGCTGTCTGCGCTGTCACGCCGGTCAGGACCCGGGCGAAGAGCAGTTCGTTCCAGCTGAAGATGAAACAGATCAGCGCGGTTGCCGCGATGCCGGGCGCGGCGACCGGCGCCACGACCCGCATCAGGACGGTGGGCAGCCGGGCGCCGTCCACCTGTGCGGCCTCGATGATGGAGACCGGCACGTCCGCGAGGAAGGACTGCATCATCCAGACCGCGATCGGCAGATTCATCGAGGTGTAGAGGATGACGAGCAGCCAGATGTTGTCCAGCATCCCCACGTTCTTGGCGAAGAGATACACCGGCAGCAGTCCGGCGACGACCGGCAGCATCTTCGTGGAGAGGAAGAAGAACATCACGTCCGTCCACTTGCGGACGGGCTTGATGGACAGCGCGTACGCCGCCGGCAGCGCCAGCACGAGGACGAACAGGGTCGAGAACAGGGACGCCGTCACCGAGTTGATGAGCGGCGGCCAGGGGCTCGCCCCGCCCTCGGTGCCGAAGAAGGTGCTGTAGTTGTCGAAGGTGAGCGGCGCGGTGAGGGACGGCGGGTTGGTCGCCGCGTCCGACTCCGAGTGCAGGGACGTGAGGAACATCCACAGCGCCGGGAAGCAGAAGACGACACCGACCACCCAGGCCAGCACGCCCAGCGCGGTGGAGCGCCGCTTGGCGCGCCGGGCCGCGGGGCCGTACTTGTCCTGGTGCTGTACGGGCCTGGCGGCCTTGCCGGGGGCGCCGTCGGTCTTCGGTGCGGAGAGTGTGCTCATGCGCGCTTCGCCTCCTCACTGAAGAGGGACGAGACGACGCGCAGGGCGAAGGTCGCGATCACGATGGTGCCGATCACGACGACCACGCCTGCCGCGGAGGCCAGTCCGTACTCGTGAGCCTGGTAGAAGGTCTGGTAGATGGTGTAGGGGAGGTTGGCCGTGCCGAGGCCGCCCGCGGTGATGGTGAACACGGCGTCGAAGTTCTGCACGATGTAGATCGAGCCGAGCAGGACGCCGAGTTCGAGGTAGCGGCGCAGATGCGGCAGGGTCAGGAAGGCGAACATCTGCCAGGCGTTGGCGCCGTCGAGGCGCGCCGCCTCCATCATGTCGATGGGCCTGCTCTGCAGCCCGGCCAGCAGGATGAGCATCATGAACGGCGTCCACTGCCAGACGAGTGACGCCTCGACGGCGAGCAGCGGCATGTCCGAGATCCAGTCGGGCTGCGACGCGTTCTCCACGCCGAACAGTCCGGTGAACCAGGCCCAACCGCCGTTCAGCAGGCCGTACTCGGGGTTGTAGAGCACGTGCTTCCACAGCAGCGCGGCCGAGACGGGCACCAGCAGGAACGGCGTGATGAGCAGCGTGCGGACGAAGCCGCGGCCCATGAACTTGCGGTCGAGCAGCAGCGCGAGGAGCAGTCCGAACACGACGCTGGCGATCACCACGGTGGCGGTGAGCAGCATCGTCGTGAGGACCGAGTCACGCAGGTCCGCGTCGGTGAACACGGAGCCGTAGTTGGAGAGTCCTACGAGGCTCCGGGCGTCCGGGTTGAGCGAGTTCCAGTCGAACAACGAGATGAACAGCGTTGCCACGAAGGGGAGTTGGGTGACGGCGATCAGGAAGATGAGGGCCGGCAGAAGGGGGGCGCGGGTGGCCCAGGCGCGGGCCCGCCCCGACCGGGGTGCCGCCGGGGGGCGGGACTTGGCCGGTGGGGACGGGTCCGACGGGGCTGCCGGCGCGTCGCTGACAGAAGTGCTCACCGGTACTCCTCGGCTACCTTCTCGGCCAGCTTCTGGGAGGCTTCGAGGGCCTCATCGACCGACTGGCGGCCGGCGATGGCCTCGCTGATCTCCTGGGAGACCTTCGTGCCGAGGTCGGTGAACTCGGGGATGCCGACGAACTGGATGCCGACGGTCGGGCGGGGCTGGGTGCCGGGGTCACGCGGGTTGGCACTGGAGATCGCCTCGGACGTGACGTCGGCGAACGCTCCGGCCTCCTTGCGGTAGTCGGCGTTCATGTAGGTCGAAGCGCGCTTGCCCGCCGGGACGTTGGCCCAGCCGATCTCCTTGCCGACCAGCTCCTCGTACTCCTTGCTGGACGCCCAGGAGATGAACTTCCAGGCGCTGTCGGTGTTCTTGGACGCCTTCTGCATGCCCCAGGCCCAGGTGTAGAGCCAGCCGGAGCTGTCCGTCTTGTCGACGGGCGCCGGCACGTAGCCGATCTTGCCCTTGACCGGGGAGTCCTTGGCCTCCAGCGAGCCCGCGCCCGCCGTGGCGTCGTACCACATGGACGTCTTGCCCTGCGTCATGTTGTTCAGGCACTCGGCGTAACCGGCCTGCGGGGCGCCCGCCTCGCCGTGCTCGCGCACCAGGTCGACGTAGAACTTGGTGGCCTTCTTGAACTCGGGCGAGGTCAGCTGCGGCTTCCAGTCCTCGGTGAACCAGGTGCCGCCCATGGTGTTGACGACGGTCGTCAGCGGGGCGATGACCTCGCCCCAGCCCGGCAGACCGCGCAGACAGATGCCCTTCATGCCCTTCTCGGCGCCGTCGGTCTTGGCGGCGAGGTCGGCGACCTCCTGCCAGGTGGGGTTGTCGGGCATCTTCAGGCTCTCCTTCTCGAAGATGTCCTTGCGGTACATCAGGAAGGAGGACTCGCCGTAGAACGGCTGCCCGTAGAGCTTGCCGTCCTCGGCCGTCAGGGACTCCTGGAGCGGCTTGAGGATGTCGCCCTGGTCGAACGCCTTGTCCTTCTGCGCGTAGTCGTCCAGCGCGTGCAGCCAGCCGTTCTTCGCGAAGAACGGCACCTCGAAGTTGCTGATGGTGGCGACGTCGTACTGGCCGGCCTGGTTGGAGAAGTCCTGGCTGATCTTGTCGCGTACGTCGTTCTCGGGCAGCACCGAGAAGTTGACCTTGATGCCGGTGTCCTTGGTGAAGTTCGCGGCGGTCAGCTTCTGGAGTTCGACCATCTGCGGGTTGTTGACCATCAGTACGTTGATCGTGTCACCGCTGTCGGAGGTGGTGCCTCCCGCGCCGCTGCACCCGGCGAGGAGTGCGGTCAAGGCCGCTCCCGCGCCCACACGTACGCCTATTCCACGTCGTCGCTGCTGGAGGGGCATGAGAATCTCCTGATCGTTCGTTTGCGGTAACTGTCGGCTGGGTGGTTGTGGGGGGATGAAAAGGTGCTCGGGGGTGTCTCGGGGCCGTACGGGTCCCGCCCCCTGGCCGGTGCGGCCGGGGTTCCGGGAGTCGGGTTCGTCGCGTCAGACGCGGATGACCTGGGGGCCGAGCAGCGAATAGCGTTGCGCCTCCGCCGACGGGAGTCCGACGTCGGTGACGATCGTCTCGAAGTCACCGACGTCGGCGAACCGGCAGAAACTCACGGCGCCGAACTTGGTGTGGATTCCGGCGAACACCTTGCGGCGCGCGCTGCGCATGGCCTGGGCCTTCACCTCGCTGACGGCCGGGTCGGGGGTGGTCAGCCCGTACTCGCGTGAGATGCCGTTCGCGCCGACGTACGCCAGGTCGATGACGAAGTCGGAGAGCATCCGGGTCGCCCAGTGGTCGACGGTGGCGAGGGTGCCGCCGCGCACCCGGCCGCCGAGCAGCAGTACGGCGATCTTGTCGGCGTCGGCGAGTCCGGTGGCGATCGCCAGTGACGCGGTGACGACGGTCAACGGCCGGTCCCTGGGGAGGGCCTCGGCGACGAGCTGGGGGGTGAAGCCCTCGTCGATGAAGACCGTCTCGGCGTCGCCGAGGAGGTCGGCGGCGGCTGCCGCGATGCGTGACTTCTGCGGCACGAGGCGGGTGGTCCGCACCGCGAGGGTCGTCTCGTAGCCGGCGCTCTCGACGGGGTAGGCGCCGCCGTGGGTACGCCGTACCAGACCGTGCTCCTCCAGGGCGTGCAGATCACGCCGGACGGTCTCCTTGGCGACGCTCAACTTCGTGGCGAGAGCGGTGACTTCCACCGACCCGTCACGTCGGGCTATCTCAAGGATCTCTCGTCGGCGCTCGTCCGTGTCCACGGCTCACACTTCCCTGCTCTGCTGCGGCTCAGCACCCGTTCGGGCTCATGGGTCGTTTGTACAAGCAAGAGCCCCGGCTCTGCCAGGCTCTACGCGGCTTTGAGTGTGCCCGTTCATGCCCGTTTGCTCAGCAGCGTACGTGCTGGTCGCACGGGGGGTAACCCCCTTCGACGCCCGGTTCGGTGACCGATTGACGCTGATCGATGACCGAACGGCGCCCGAAGCGGTGGGCGGGCTTCCGTGGATCGGCCTTCTAAACGTGAGCTGCGTCCCGTCCGGCCCCCCAAAACGGTCAGCGAAACGGGCACGGAAACGTGTACGGACCACGTACGAATCGCGACCAGAACGCGACCGGAACGCGTGCGGCATACGGGCGGCATACGGGCGCGGGTGACGGAGGAAGCAGGCGCGGACGGGCGCGTGGAGGGGAGATACGGTCGGGCGCGCGGCAGGGACAGGCGGTCGGGCGCGCCAAAGCCCGCGGCGGGTCACGGACCTGCCGTGACC
>NZ_JBHUZM010000127.1:0-22497 GCF_042667665.1 Streptomyces sp. NPDC057307
AGCCTGCACCGGCGAACAGCGCGATGGCCGACGCGCTGCGGAGGGCGGGGCTGGGGGGCTGAGCGCGGCCGGTCTCCTGCGGTCCCGCTTCAGCGGGACCGCAGGCGGCGCGCCCGGCGGCGGTGTCAGACCTCCGTCACCTTGCCCGCCGCGATCTCGACGCGGCGGCTCGTGCGGACGGACTCCAGCATGCGGCGGTCGTGCGTGACCAGCAGCAGTGTGCCCTCGTAGCTGTCGAGCGCCGACTCCAGTTGCTCGATCGCCGCCAGGTCGAGATGGTTCGTCGGCTCGTCCAGGACCAGCAGGTTCACTCCCCGGCCCTGGAGCAGCGCCAGCGCCGCGCGGGTGCGTTCACCTGGGGAGAGCGTGGTCGCCGGGCGCAGTACGTGGGCCGCCTTGAGGCCGAACTTGGCCAGTAGCGTGCGGACTTCGGCCGGTTCCGTGTCCGGGACGGCCGCGCAGAAGGCGTCGAGCAGCGTCTCCGTGCCGTAGAAGAGCGCGCGGGCCTGGTCGACCTCGCCGACCACCACGCCCGAGCCCAGCGAGGCCGCGCCCGCGTCGGGTGACAGCCGGCCGAGGAGGAGCGCCAGGAGGGTGGACTTGCCCGCGCCGTTCGCGCCGGTGATGGCGACCCGGTCCGCCCAGTCGATCTGGAGCGACGCGGGTCCGAAGTGGAAGTCGCCGCGCCGGACTTCGGCGCCGTTCAGCGTCGCGACGACCGAACCGGAGCGCGGGGCCGAGGCGATCTCCATCTGGAGTTCCCACTCCTTGCGGGGCTCGTCGACGGCCTCGGCGTCCAGGCGTTCGATCAGACGCTGGGTCTGGCGGGCCTTCGCGGCCTGCTTCTCGGTGGACTCGGAGCGCAGCTTACGGGCCATCTTGTCATTGTCCGTGGCCTTGCGGCGCGCGTTCTTGACGCCCTTCTCCATCCAGGAGCGCTGCATGTGGGCCCTCCCCTGGAGCGATGAGCGCTTGTCGGCGTACTCGTCGTACTCCTCGCGGGCGTGCTGCCGGGCCCGCTCGCGTTCTTCGAGGTATGCCGCGTAGCCGCCGCCGAAGAGGTTGACCTGCTGCTGGGCCAGGTCGAGTTCGAGGACCTTGGTGACGGTACGGGTGAGGAACTCACGGTCGTGGCTGACGAGGACCGTACCGGCGCGGAGGCCGCTCACGAAGGATTCGAGGCGTTCGAGTCCGTCGAGGTCGAGGTCGTTCGTCGGCTCGTCCAGGAGGAAGACGTCGTAGCGGGACAGCAGCAGGGACGCGAGACCGGCGCGGGCCGCCTCGCCGCCGGAGAGCGCGGTCATCGGCTGATCGAGGCCGACCGTCAGGCCCAGGGACGCGGCCACTTCCTCGGCGCGTTCGTCGAGGTCGGCGCCGCCGAGCCCGAGCCAGCGCTCCAGGCCGACGGCGTACGCGTCGTCCGCGCCGGGCGCGCCGTCGACCAGGGCCTGGGTGGCCGCGTCGAGCGTGGCCTGGGCGTCGATGACGCCCGTGCGCCGGGCGAGGAAGTCCCTTACGGATTCGCCGGGGTGGCGCTCGGGCTCCTGCGGGAGATGGCCCACGGTGGCGCTGGGCGGGGACAGGCTCAGCGCCCCGTCCTCGGGTGTGTCGAGCCCGGCGAGCAGCCGGAGCAGGGTCGACTTCCCGGCTCCGTTGACCCCGACGAGACCGATCACGTCGCCGGGGGCGACGACGAGGTCGAGCTCCGCGAAGAGTGAGCGGTCGCCGTGTCCGGCGGCGAGATTCTTGGCGACGAGAGTGGCAGTCATCAGACCGTCGATTCTAGGGGGCGGAGGGCGGAGGCTCGTGGTCAGAGCAGGCCCGCCAGTCTGTAGAGGGCCAGGCTGCCGGCCACGGCGACGTTGAGGCTGGCGCCGGTGCCGACCATGGGGATCTCCACGCAGGTGTCCAACAGGTCCAGGGCCTCGGGCGGGATGCCGTGCTGTTCGTGGCCGAGGACCATCACGGTGGGCTGCCGGGCGGCGGGCAGGTCCGCGAGGCGTACCGCCTCGTCGGCGAGTTCCACCCCGACGACGCGCGCGCCGCGCTCCCGCTGTCGGGCCAGCCAGCCGAGCGGATCGCCCGTCCAGTGGACGCAGACGGGTCTGCGCAGGGTGTTGCCGCGGGCGAGCGCCTCCGGGACCCAGGGGAAGCGCGGGAGCGCGAGGCACGCGCCGACCGCGTCGCAGGTGCGGGCGAGGGTGCCGAGGTTGGCGCCGTGCAGGGGCCACAGCGGCGCCGCGTAGAGGTGGTCCCAGCAGGAGTGGGGGCGCGGGCGGCGGCTGCGGCGCAGTTCGCCGGGGGTACGGGTGCGGATCGCCGTCATCGGCGCGAGGCCGTCGGCCTCCGGGACTCGGGATGCATGTCGTACGGCGATTCGCGGCTCGCCGGGGCCATCGTCGGTCAGGCGGTGGAGGAGACGAGCTTGGCTCGTCGGGCGCGGGGTGTCCAGCGAATTCCGCCTCGGCTACCGTCCCGGCATGACTGAGACCGTGATCGTGATCGGTGGCGGGGTCGTCGGGCTGACGACCGCCGTCGTACTCGCCGAGCAGGGGCGAGAGGGGCGTCGGGTGCGTGTGTGGTCGCGGGACCCCGCCGCGGACACCACGTCGGCGGTGGCGGGCGCGCTGTTCTGGCCGTACCGGATCGAGCCCGCCGAGCGGGTCGGCCCGTGGTCCCTGCGGTCGTTGCGCGAGTACGTGGCGCTGGCCCGGGATCCGGGGGCGACCGGCGTACGCGTGGTGGCGGGCCTGATGACCGACACCCCGCTCGCGGGGCTGGGAAGTTGGGCGCGGGAGCTGCCCGAGCTGCGGGAGGCACGTGCCGACGAGCTGCCCGCCGGGTGCGGTCAGGGGTTGCACGGCCGGCTGCCGCTGATCGACATGCCGACGCATCTGCGGTATCTGGAGGAGCGGTTGCGCGCGGCCGGCGGCAGCGTGGAGCGGCGTACGGTCGTCGGCTTCGAGGAGGCCGCGGCCCAGGCGGCCGTCGTGGTCAACTGCTCGGGGCTCGGCGCCCGTGAGCTGGTGCCGGACGCGTCGGTGTACCCGGTGCGCGGGCAGCTCGTGATCGTGGAGAATCCGGGGATCGAGGAGTGGCTGGTGTCCAAGGGCGAGGACGCGGCCGAGCCGTCGTACCTCTTCCCCCAGCCGTTCGGCCTGCTCCTCGGCGGGACCGCCGAGGAGTACGCCTCGGACCCGCGCCCCGACCCGGCGATCGCCGCCGACATCGTCGAGCGCTGCGCGGCGCTGCGTCCACAGGTGCGGGGCGCGCGGGTGCTGGGGCACCGGGTGGGGCTGCGTCCCGCGCGGCCGGCCGTACGGATCGAGGCCGTCCGACTGCCGGGCGGGGCGCGGCTGGTGCACAACTACGGCCACGGTGGCGCGGGCGTCACCGTGGCCTGGGGCTGCGCCGAGGAGGCCGCCCGGCTGGCGGGATGAACCCGCCGGGCGGCCTCCGTACGGCAGAACAGCCGGCTCAGCGTGGCGCCGACTTCTCCGGGGTGCCGCCGGTGGGCCCGTCCGGTGTCGGGCCGATCCGGATCTCGAAGTCGCCGTCGTACTGGTCGTGTCCGGCGATGACCGCCGACTCGACGACCTCGACGCCCCGCTCCCCACGGAGGATCAGCGGGTCGCGGCGCAGGTCGCGCATGAGGGCCACACACATGCCGATCATGACGAGCGCGAAGGGCGCGGCCACCAGGATCGTCATGTTCTGCAGCCCCTTCAGCGCGTCGTCCTCGCCGTCGCCGACGAGCAGCATCACCGCGGCGACGGCACCGGTCACCACACCCCAGAAGACGATCACGTACTTGCTGGGCTCGAAGTGGCCCTTCTGGGAGAGGGTGCCCATCACGATGGACGCGGCGTCGGCGCCGGAGACGAAGAAGATGCCGACGAGGATCATCACCAGCACGCTGGTGATGGTGGCGATCGGGAAGTCCTGGAGCAGTTGGAACAGCTGGCCCTCGGGCGTCGCCTCCTTGGCGAGTTCGCCCTTGCGCTCCTGGAGCCTGATGGCCGATCCGCCGAAGATGGCGAACCAGATCAGGCTCACGGTGCTCGGTACGAGGATGACGCCGCCCACGAACTGACGGATCGTCCGGCCTCGGCTGATCCGGGCGATGAACATACCGACGAAGGGCGTCCAGGAGATCCACCACGCCCAGTAGAAGACCGTCCAGCTGCCGAGCCATTCGGCGACACCCCGGCCGCTGCTGGCCTCGGTGCGGCCCGCCAGCTCGGCGAGGTCGCCGAAGTAGGCCGCGATCGAGGTGGGCAGCAGGTCGAGGATGAAGACGGTCGGGCCGAGGATGAAGACGAACAGGGCGAGGAACAGCGCCAGCACCATGTTGGTGTTGGAGAGCCACTGGATGCCCTTCTCCACACCGGAGACCGCCGAGGCCACGAACGCCAGGGTCAGGACGGCGATGATGACGACGAGCAGCGCGGTGCTGACGTTGTCCCGCCAGTTCAGCTCGGTGAACCCGCTGCCGATCTGGAGGGCGCCCAGGCCCAGCGAGGCGGCCGAGCCGAAGAGCGTCGCGAAGATCGCGAGGATGTCGATGACGCGGCCGGGCGCGCCGTACGCGTACTTCTCGCCGATGAGCGGCACGAAGACCGCGCTGATCGTCTGGCGCCGCTTGCGCCGGAAGGTGCTGTACGCGATGGCGAGCCCGACCACGGCGTAGATGGCCCAGGGGTGCAGGGTCCAGTGGAACAGCGTGGTCGCCATGGCGGTCTCGGTGGCCGCCGCCGCGTCGACGGGGTCGGTGCCGGGGGGCGGGTCGGTGAAGAAGGTGAGCGGTTCGTTCACGCCGAAGAACATCAGGCCGATGCCCATGCCGGCGCTGAACATCATGGCGACCCAGGAGATGGTCCTGAACTCGGGCTTCTCACCCTCTTCACCGAGTGTGATCTTGCCGTAGCGGCTGATGGCCAGCCAGAGGGCGAAGACCACGAAGCCCGAGGCCACCAGGACGAAGGCCCAGCCACCGTTGTGGATCAGGCCGGAGAGCATGGAGCTGGACGCGTCCTCCAAGGAGTCGGTGGCGGCCGTCCCCCAGACCACGAAGGCGAGCGTGAGGACGGCCGTGACGCCGAACACCACCCGGTCGGTCTGGGGGCGTTGGGAGTCCTGGGGATGACCGGGCCCGTCCGTCGTGACCGACGGCGGGCCTCCTTCGGCTCCCGGTTTCTGAGCGTCCTGCGGCACGAGCAACACCTTTCGGGGTTTCACGGAGCATGCGTCGGCGCTCCGTTACGCCTTAGCACATGTGACGTGGGTCTCTTTCTATCAACAAGTCTCCACTGGTTGTCCAACGGTGAGGTGGTAGGTGGCGCGGCCGTCGAGCAGGAGCGGCACCAGCTTGCGCTGGGACTGACGCAGCGGCACGAAGGCTCCGTCACCGCGCGCGGGCAGGGCCTTCACCCCGTGCAACGCCAGTTCGTCCTTGATATCCGTGTACTGGGCGGCGTCGAGCCGGTAGCCGCAGGGCGGGTTCTCGACGGTGTCCTCGGGGGTCGCGGGCTCGTTGTCGCCGCCGCCGAGGTAGACCGTGCCGCGGTCGAGCAGTCCGGCGGCGCGGGAGAGGGCGGTGGCGGTGGAGAGCTGGACGCGGCGCTCGTCGGCGTAGCCGAACAGGCCCTTCAGGGAGTCGAGTTGGCTGTCGACCCGGCGCCGGTGGTTCAGCGCGGGGTCGTTCTCCTCGGCCTCGGACTTCGGGTCGACGCGGCTCTCGATGAGCAGGCCGACGGAGTGCTTGACCCCGGAGGCGTTGCGCAGGATGCGCTCCTGGCCGTCGCCCGCGGTCTGCTTGATCGGGTCGCCGGTGACGGGGTCGGTCCAGATACCGTACGTGCCGATGGAGTGGTCGCCGGCGCGGGCGGCCGGGCGTACGTACGCCTCCGACAGGGTCTGCGCCTCCTTGTGCACGCGGGAGGAGGTGTTGAGGTTGCGCGGCCAGAGGTCGAAGAGATCCTTGTCGTAGTACGGCGGCGTGGCGCCGTACTCGTGCAGGTCGTAGATGACGTCGGGCTCCCGGTCGCGGGTGAGCGCGGCCATGGTGCGGCCCTCGGCCGTCTTGAGCGCGATGTGGTCGCGGTTGATGTCGACGCCGTCGGAGTTGCCGCGCGTGTCGGCGGCCCGGCCGTCGGGGTTGGCGGTCGGGACGACCAGCACACTCGTACGGTCCAGGAAGCGCTTCGTCGCGCGGTCCTTGGGATAGGCCAGGTCGCGGACGGTGGTGAGGCAGGCCTCACGGCCCGAGGGCTCGTCGCCGTGCTGGCTGCAGATCAGCAGGAGGCTGGTCACCGACCGCTTGTTGCCCAGCTCGACGAGGTTGAGCGGGCGGCCCTGCTTGGTGGTGCCGATGGTGCTGACGGCGACGCGGTCGCCGCCGCGGTCGACGGCGGCGAGGAATTCCTGCTCCCGCTCCAGGGTGGTCCACCCGGCGCCGTCGCTCTCTTCGAAGCCGGTGCGCGGCGGGGTGTCGGCCGGGGCGGCGGAAGTGGCCGACGAGGGAAGTGCGGTGAGGGGGACGACGAGGGCGGCTGCCGCCACCGACAGGACGAGCGTGCGAATCCGGGACGTCATCAGGTGCGGTCTCCGATGCTCGGTGGGTGGTCCGAGGGACACATGCCCAGTGAACGGAATTCCATGGGGCGGAAACGTACTCCGGTGAACAACGGTGCGACAGAGGGTTGTCCGCGATCAGCCGTATGTCGGGAGATGCGCGCCGTCCCTGCTGAGGCGGGTCTTCGCGGACACGGCCCGGCGCTTGGGAGCGCTCTCTCGGTGGCGGGGGCAGCGGATACCCTGTACCGGTCCCGGCAGCCCGTACGGGCACCCGTACCGACGAGGAGCGCCCGCCTTGCCCGATCAGTCACCTGGGTCCCGGCCCACGCTGGAAGCCGTCGCGGCCCGCGCCGGGGTCTCCCGCGCCACCGCGTCCCGGGTGGTCAACGGCGGTGCCGGGGTGCGGCAGCCGCTGGTCGACAAGGTGCTCAGGGCCGTGGAGGAACTGGGGTACGTGCCGAACCACGCGGCGCGCACGCTGGTCACCCGGCGTACGGGCGCGGTCGCCGTGATCATCGCCGAGCCGGAGATCCGTATCTTCTCGGACCCGTTCTTCTCGCAGCAGATACGCGGCATCAGCAAGGAACTCACCGCCCACGACACGCAGTTGGTGCTGCTCCTGCTCGAAGGCCCCGGCGACTTCGGGCGGATCGCCCGGTATCTGGCGGGCGGCCATGTCGACGGCGCCCTCGCGTTCTCGCTGCACATCGACGACCCGCTGCCGGCGATCATCCGCAGGTCGGGGACACCGACGGTGTACGGCGGCCGGCCGAGCTGGACGTCCGCGCCGAGCGATCAGGGCGTGCCGTACGTGGACGCGGACAATCGCGGCGGCGCGCGGGCGGCGGTGCAGTATCTGCGCGATCTCGGGCGCGAGCGCATCGCGCACATCGCGGGCCCGCCCGACCAGACCTCGTCGACGGACCGGCTCGACGGCTACCGTGACGTGCTGCTCGACGCCGACCCGACCCTCGTCACCGAGGGCGAGTTCACCGTGGAGAGCGGCGCGCGGGCGATGAAGGAGCTGCTGGACCGGCGCCCCGACCTGGACGCGGTGTTCGCGGCCAACGACCTGATGGCGTCCGGTGCGCTGCGGGTGCTGCGCGAGCGCGGCGTCGCGGTGCCCGACGAGGTGGCGCTGGTCGGCTTCGACGACATGGTGTCCGTCGCCGAGGACACCGACCCGCCGCTGACCACGATCCGTCAGGACGTGGAGGGGCAGGGCCGGCTGATGGCGCGGCTGCTGCTGCGGGGTCTCGACAAGGACAGCGCGGAGGCGCGGGCACCGGCGTCCGTGATCACGCCGACCACGCTGGTGCGGCGGGCCTCGGCCTGAGGCCGGAGACCCGCCGCGTGTGGGGGGTGGAGGATGGTTCGGGGATCAGCCCGTGGTGCTCGCCGCGGAACGTGCGGGCACCGTCAGCGTCTTGCCGTCCGAGAACGTGACCGTCTGCTCCGTCGAGGCGAAGTTGTGCGCCGCGTACGTGCTCACGCCGCCCTTCGTGAAGACGGCCGAGGTCGGGATCGACCCGGTCACCGTCGGGTCGGGTGCGCCGACCGCGTCGAGGGTGCCGATCCAGTGGTTGACATGGGCCTTGGACTCGCCCGCCTCCGGGGACAGGGCCGCCTGGCCCGCGTCCCACTTGGCCTTCGCCCCCGCCGGGTCGGAGATCGCCTCGAACTCCCAGAGGATGTCGCGCCATTCGACGGCGGGCCCGCCGTTCTGCTCCTCCATCTCGGCGATGTTGCGGCCGATGGCCTCCTTCTCACGGCCCAGGTGGAGTGAACCCCCGGTCACGGGGAGGACGTTGATGCCGTGGATCTCCTCGGGGTTGGCGGTCCACCAGGTGGAGTACGCGCCGCCGCTGCCCCACACCATGCCGACCGTGCCGCGGGCGAAGTCGGCGGGGAAGACCTCCTGGTCGGCGTCGAACCAGTACTGGCCGATCGCCTCGGACTCGGTGGCCAGCAGATACGAACCCAGGTCACGCAGCTCGTCGTCGCCGGTCGCCGAACCCCAGAGGACGAGTCCCGCGCTGAGGTTGATGGACTCCGACGACGACTCCTGGTTGTTGCCCGCGGCGAAGCCCTGGTGTCCGGAGGCCCAGCTGTGGCCCGCGTACACGTCGAAGCCGCGCAGGAACGGGAAGTCGCTGTCCGTACGGCTCGGGTTGGCCGCGTCGCGGATCAGCGTCTCGACCATGCCGCCCCAGGCGGACTCGGCCGCCCACGCCTGGTCGTACTGGGCGACGATCGCCGCCGCGTACACGTAGTAGCTGTAGTGGAAGTGATGGTCGTTGAGTTCGGTGTCGCTGCCGTACGACGCCGGGTAACCGGTCAGCGTCTTCCAGTCGTTGTCGTAGCTGAACTCACTGGCGCCGCCCGCCGTGAACCACTCCTCAAGACGGCCCTTCAGCAGGCCCACGATCTTGTCGCGTGTCGCGGTCTCGCCGATCTGGTCGGCGATCGGGGCGAGTTGGGCGAGCCGGCCGAGCGCCTTGCCCGTCCAGTAGGTGTCGGTGGCGCCGGAGAACGGGTCGCCCGCGTTCACCACATCGTCCAACTGCGCCTTGAGCGTGGCCGCGTCGACCCCGCTCGACTCCGGCAGCGCGGGCAGCACCCCGGAGCCCTTCTGGCTGGTGGTGAAGGACGTGGACTCCCGCACCTTCATCGTGCCGCGCGGTGACACGTAGGTGTACGGGGTGAGTTCGTCGGTCGTGTTGAGCCACTGGTGCCGGTAGAGGGCCTGGAGGGTGCCCTTCTCGGTGCCTTCCTGCGGCTCGGTGGTGAGGCTGTACGTCGCCTTGACGTCGCCGCCGTCCGCGCTCCAGCTCGTCGTGGAGCCGGTGACGAAGCTGTAGGCGTACTTGGCGTACGTCGCCAGCGCGTCCTCGGAGGGCAGGAGCGCGAGCGAGAAGTAGTCCTTGTCGCCGAGTCCGGCCGTGATGGTGGAGCCCGAGACCGACCAGTCGCTGCCGGTCGGCGCGAAGAGCGCGTAGTGGTGTCCGGCGACGGTGATGCCGAGGACGTTGCCGTCGTCGGAGAAGACGGTCGGCGCGGCGGCGGCGGTGATGCTGGCGTCGCCGCCGGAGCCCTTCGCGTACACGTAGGGCATGCCGTGACCGATGGTGGTCCGCAGCGTGCGGGTGCCGTCGGACCAGTAGGGCGTGACGGTCCAGTCGGACCAGTCGTCGGCCTTGGTGTCCGGGGAGTTGAGGCCGGTGAGGCCCAGGGTGAGATCGGCCTTGTGCGCGTACTCGTACTGCCGTCCGTCACCCACGATGGCGGCGGTCGTGGGGTAGCCGACCTCAAGTCCGCCGGCGGTGGCCTGGTAGGTGAGGGGGTGGCCGTACATCGGGGTGGAGTACGGGTTGTCGCCGTACCGCTGATAGGCGAGCGAGGTCCACCAGTCGTTGGTGGGCACCGGCCGGTCCTTGGCCGCCTCGGTCAGCTTGGGCGTGACCGGGGCGCCGACGTTGTTGGTCGGGCCCGACGTCCCGGCGGGACGGGTGTCGGAGTAACTGCCCGAGCCGACGGGGATGTTGGCGGCCGCGGCGGGGCCGGCGGCGGGCCCGAGCCCTACTGCGGCCATGGCGGTGACCAGAACCAGCACCGAGGCAGGTCGTCTGGAGAGGGAGGTGGGCATGTGACGGCACCTCGAAGTCATGGGGGGAAAGTGGGTCCGAGAGCGCTCTCAGATGCAAAGGAACGTAAAACTTCTGAAACCTAAGTGTCAATAGAGCTGACAGAGAAGGCAGTTGTGTGTCGGTCGGCGTCGTCATGCGTTCGAGTCTTGACGGATCGACGGCGATGGCCGCCACCGCGTACCGGCGGGGCGGCGCCCGGGAAGGGCAGTGCACCGCCGGTACGTACGGAGTCAGTGGCCGCGCGGGTCCGGGGCGAGCGCCACGGGTCCGAGCGTGGCGCCCCTGAGCTGAGCGACGACCACGGTGGCGTCCCACTCCTCGGAGGTCACGACCCGTGGGGCGAGCCCGTCGCCCCGGACCGTGCCGACGGCGCCCGGCACCTGGCGTTCGCTGGTCTCGAACAGCAGGTGCCCGCCGGGCGCCAGCCACCGGGACGCCTCGGCCGTCACGCGCCGCAGGACGTCGAGTCCGTCGGCCCCGCCGTCGAGTGCCACCAGCGGCTCGTGTTCGCGCGCTTCCGGCGGCAGCAGTCCGACCTCCTCGCTCGGCACGTAGGGCACGTTGGCGAGCAGGATGTCGATACGGCTCCGAAGGCCGTCCGGCAGGGCGTCGAAGAGGTCGCCTTCGAGGACCGTGCCGCCGGCGCCGATGTTTCGGCGGGCGCAGACGACGGCCGCCGGGTCGATGTCGGAGGCGTACAGCTCGACGGGATCGTGCGCCGTCGCGAGTAGCGCGGCGCCCAGCGCGCCGGAGCCGCAGCACAGATCGACCACGACGGCGGGCCTTCCTGCGGGGGTCTGGTGGGCCAGGGCCGCCGCCTGTCGTACGAGGAATTCGGTCCGGCGGCGGGGGACGAAGACCCCGGCGTCGACGGCGATCCGCAGGCCGTAGAACTCGGCCCAGCCGATGACGTGCTCCAGGGGCAGTCCGGCGGCGCGGCGGCTCACCATGTCGGCGAGGTCGGCGGGGGTGCGGGCCGCGGAGACCAGGAGCCGCGCCTCGTCCTCGGCGAAGACACAGCCGGCGGCGCGCAGCCTGGTGACGACGGTGGGGAGGGAGGGCAGTGCGGAGGAGTACGGGGAGGAGAGTGTTGCCGACATGGAAACCTTTCGGGGCGCCTACGGGCGCTCCGGCGGTCTCAGCCTGTCGGTCGGACCGCGCGGCCGTGAGAGGGGAGCACCCGGCCTGACACTGCGGTAATGGGTCCCACCTCCTCGGTACGGGCTCTGCTTCGGTCGGGGGTCACAGTACCCCACGGGTGCCGGGGGCACGATCGGGTTCTGTCGCGCCGGTGCGCGGCCACCGGCCGTGTGGTGTGCGCATTGACTTCTCCCGATGGCTACCGGGAAGTAACTACGGCTGGTTTGATGAACGGCGCCGCTCCGCCCCCACCGAACCGGGAGTCCCTGTGCCGCACCCCGTGCTCCGCCGTGTCCCCGCCGTCGCGCTCTCCGGCGCGCTCGCCCTCGCGACGCTGACCGCGACCGCACCCGGCGCCGTGGCGTCGCCCGCCGCCCCGGCGCCCCAACGGGCCGCCGCGACACCGGCGTTGAAGGTGCTGACGTACAACACGTTCCTCTTCAGCAAGACGCTCTATCCGAACTGGGGCCAGGACCATCGGGCGGCGGCGATCCCGGCCGCCCCCTTCTACGGCGGCAACGACGTGGTCGTCGTGCAGGAAGCCTTCGACAACTCCTCGTCCGACGCGCTCCAGCGGAACTCGGCCGACCGGTATCCGTACCAGACACCGGTGTTGGGCCGGAGCAAGAGCGGCTGGGACGCGACGGGCGGGTCGTACTCCGCCCTCACCCCGGAGGACGGCGGCGTCGCCGTCCTCAGCAAGTGGCCGATCGTCCGCAAGGAGCAGTACGTCTTCCAGGACGCCTGCGGCAGCGATTGGTTCTCCAACAAGGGCTTCGTCTATACGGAGTTGGACGTCAACGGCAGCAAGGTCCATCTGGTCGGCACGCATACGCAGTCGACCGATCCGGGCTGCGCGGCGGGCGAGGCGGAGCGGGTGCGGAGCAGCCAGTTCAGGGCGATCGACGCCTTCCTGGACGCCAAGAACCTCCCGGCGTCCGAACAGGTGCTGGTCGCCGGGGACTTCAACGTCGACTCGCACAGCCCGGAGTACGCGTCGATGCTCGCCGACGGCGGCCTGGCCGGGGCGGACGCGCGGACCGGGCACCCGTACTCCTTCGACACGGCGGACAACTCGATCGCGGCCGAGCGCTACCCCGACGACCCGCGTGAAGACCTTGACCATGTCCTGCACCGCACGGGCCACGCGAAGCCCGACGGCTGGACGAACGAGGTGGTGAAGGAGGAGAGCGCGCCCTGGACGGTGTCGAGTTGGGGCACGGAGTACACGTACACCAATCTCTCCGACCACTACCCGGTCATCGCCTCGGCGCGGGACCTTCCGGACGCGCCCTAGTACGCGAGGCAGCTCCCGTCCCTACCGTCCGGGCCCCTAGCTTCCCGGCGCGGCCTCGCCGTGCGTCGCCGCCTCGGCGAGCGCGCGCGGCAGTGGGGGCGCGCGGTCCGTGCGCCGGATACCAGGTGGTCACCGCGTCGACCTCACCCGCCCGCAGGGCGCCGAACGGATCGCTGAAGAACACTTCCTGGAAACGGAGTTCGGCGGACGGGTGCCCGGCCCGGAAGCGGGGCAGGACCGGGGTCAGGTCGTGCGTCTGTGCGTCCATGCCCCCCGGCGTCAGCGTGCCGGCCGACCGGCGGGCGAGGGTGGTCACCTCCGCCATGGCTTCCTGGATGCCCTCGTACGCCGGCTTCAGCCGCCGCAGCGGCACCTCGCCGACGGGGGTCATCCGCACATGGAGGGCCGGGGAGAGACGCAGGCGTTCGGCGCTGCGGCCGGAGTGGAGCTCCTCCGCGAGCGTCAGAAGGATCTCCATGTCCCGCAGCTCCGTCCTGTCCCCCTTCCGTGCGGGCCCCCGGGTTCGTGACCTCTGGGTCAACGACCATTACAAGATCGGCCGTTGTTCCCGGGCCGCCCGGTAGGCATGCTGGTATCGGGCCGGAAGGCGCGTACCCCATGACCATGGGGCCCCGCCGCTCCTGGCTCCGCCCGCCGAACACGAACTCCCACGGAGAGACTCCCGCGTGACATCTGACCCGAGCGCCGCCCGGACACCCGACCCGAGGTCCGGGGCGGCAGTGACGACCGAGACCGTCGAGGAGTACACGGTGTCCGGTCGCGACAGCGGCCCGTACGCGATCACCACCGGCCCGGACGGCGCGCTGTGGTTCACCATGGTGCACAGCGGCAGGATCGGCCGGCTCGTCCCGGGGCAGGAGCCGACCAGTTGGCAGCTCGCGCCGGACAGCGGTCCGACGGTCATCTGTGACGGGCCGGACGGCGCACTGTGGTTCACCGAGTACCGGGCGCACCGGATCGGCCGGATCACCACCGACGGAACGGTCACGGAGTTCGCGACGCCGACCGCGGAGTGCGGTCCCTTCGGTGTCGCGGCGGGGCCGGACGGCGCGCTGTGGTTCACCGAGACCGCCGCCGACCGTGTCGGCCGCATCACCACCGACGGAACGGTCACGGAGTATCCGCTGCCGCGCACCGGCGCGTTCCCCTCCGCGATCTGCGCGGCCGGGGACGCGATGTGGTTCACGATGAACCAGGCCAACGCCATCGGCCGCATCGGCATGGACGGCCGCATCACGGTCCACGAGCTGCCCACCGGGGCGGCGGCGCCGGTGGGAATCGCCGCGGGGCCGGACGGGAGCGTCTGGTTCACCGAGATCGCGGCAGGTCAGATCGGTCGGAGAGCGCCCGACGGCCGGATCACCGAGTACCCGTTGCCCGACCGCTCGGCCCGGCCGCACGCCGTCACCACCGACGCCGACGGCACGGCGTGGTTCACCGAGTGGGGCGGCAACCGCGTCGGTTCCATCACCTCCGACGGCACGGTCACCCTCCACGACCTGCCCACCCCGGCCTCCGAGCCGCACGGGATCACGGTGGGCCCGGACGGTGCCCTGTGGACGGCCCTGGAGACAGGCGCGCTGGCCCGAATCCGACCGGCCCCCGAATCGGCCTGAGCGGGACGCGACGCTCGACGCCCACCGCCCGGACACCGGGTGCGCCTGACCCGTACGGCATCCCGGGTCCCGGACGCCGTACCCCTGCACAGCCGTGCCCCCTCACAGCCGCACCCCCCTCACAGCCGTATCCCTTCACAGCCGTATCCCCGCACAGGAGTTGACGTGACGCCGACATCGGTGAGCTACCGACCTCTGACCGGCCCCGAGGAGATCGCTCTCTTCTGCCGGCTCTCCTACGTCCTCGACCACGAACTGGCCGACGACTTCGCCGGCGGCTGCCGCCGCCCCGAGTGGACCTGGGTGGCCCTCGACGGTGACCGTCTCCTCGCCCGGCTCGCCTGGTGGACGACGCCGGGCGGTGACGTCCCGTTGCAGTTCGACTTCTTCGACGTCGACGACACGCTGCCGCGGGCCGACCGCGACGAGATCGGCCTGCGGCTGTTCAGGACGGCGACAGCCGCCGTCTTCCCGGCGGGCGGCAAGCTGCCGGAGTACGGCCGCTTCGTCCCGCCCGACTGGCACGAGGACCCGGCGGCTCGCGAGGTGGTCGAATCGCGCACGCGCGTGCTGGAGAGCACGGGCGCACGGCTGCTGGTCGAACGGCTGCGGCTGCAGTGGACCCCGTCGTCCCCGCTCCCGGAGTCCAAGGGGCGTCTTGTCTTCCGCCCGGTGGCCGACCGTGCGGACCTCCTCGCCCTGATGACCCCGGTCATGGAGGGCACCCTCGACGCCCACGGCCAGGCGGACCTGGCCTCCGGACTGAGCCCGCGCGAGGCGGCGGAACGGCACTACGACGGCGAGTTCGCCGGGTTCAAGAGCCCGCACGAGTGGTGGCGCATCGCCGAACTCCCCGACGGTGGCGGTCCGGTGGGCTTCGTGGTCCCGGCCCGCAACAGCTACCACCCGATCATCGCGTACCTCGGTGTCCTGCCCGCACACCGCGGCCACGGCTACATCGACGAGATTCTCGCCGAGGGCACCCGCGTCCTGGCCGCCGAAGGCGTCGACCGGATCAGGGCGTCGACGGACCTCGGCAACGTCCCCATGGCGAAGTCCTTCGCCCGTGCCGGATACGTCAACTTCGAACGCTCCCTCAACCTGGTCTGGGACTGACCCCGCAAGCGGCCGACCACCGTCTCTGTCTTTCGCAGTACTGGTGAGACAGCAATACTGTCGGCATGGAGACCGCATCCGGGGCGCCCCAGGAGCCGACGCTCACCGTCGACGAGCTGGCAGCCCGTGCCGGTGTCACCGTGCGCACCATCCGCTTCTACAGCACCCGCGGTCTGCTGCCGCCCCCGGTGATCGGCCCGCGCCGGGTCGGCCACTACGGTCACGACCACCTCTCGCGCCTCGCGCTCATCGAGGAGCTTCAGCACCAGGGCATGACCCTCGCGGCGATCGAGCGCTATCTGGAGCAGCTGCCGCCGGACCTGAGCGCGCACGACCTGGCGATCCACCGGGCGCTGGTGGCGACCTGGGCGCCGGACTCGGCGGAGGACGCGACGCGGGCCGAGCTGGAGCGGCGCGCGGGGCGGGCCCTCTCCGAGGAGGACGTCGACCGGCTGGCGGCCATGGGTGTCCTGGCCCGTGCCGACGCCCCCGGCCACTACCGGCTCGATCCGGGGCTGCTGCGCCTCGGCGTCGAGCTGCTGGACGTGCCGATCGCGCACGAGACGATCCTCGCCGCCCGTACGGTCCTGCTGGAGCACACCCGCTCCGCCGCGCACGCGCTCTCCCGCCTCTTCCGGGACGAGGTGTGGAAACCGTACGAGGGGAGCGAGCCGGACCCGGAGCGGGTGGCGGCGATGAGGTCGCTGTCGGCCCATATGCAGCCGATGGTCGTGCAGGCGCTGGTGACGGCGTTCCAGCGCTCGCTGAAGGAGGAGCTGCGGGCCGCGTTCACGGACGGGCTCAATTGAGCCCGTCCGGCGATTGAGGACAAGCGCGGCTCACGAGCCGCGTAACCCGGCCGATGTCCGGCCGCGGGACACGCCCTACCCGTCGTGGAACGTCTCGCCGCGCTCGGCCTTCGCCACCAGCGACGCGGGCGGTGCGAACCGCTCCCCGTACGTCCCGGCCAGCTCACGCGCCCGCGCGACGAAGCCGGGCAGGCCGCCCTCGTACCCGTTGATGTACTGGAGCACCCCGCCCGTCCAGGCCGGGAAGCCGATGCCCATGATGGAGCCGATGTTGGCGTCGGCGACCGTCGTCAGGACGTTCTCGTCCAGGCAGCGCACGGAGTCCAGCGCCTCCGAGAAGAGCATGCGCTCCTTCAGGTCGGTGAACGGCACGTCCGCGTCCGGCTTGGTGAAGTACTCGCGCAGGCCCGGCCAGAGGCCGGTACGGCTGCCGTCCTCGGCGTAGTCGTAGAAGCCGGCGCCGCCGGCGCGCCCCGGGCGGCCGAAGTCGTCCACCATGCGGTCGATGACCGCGTCCGCCGGGTGCGGGGTCCAGGTGCCGCCCGCCTCCTCGACCGCGCGCCGCGTCTCGTTCCGGATCTTGCGCGGCAGCGTGAGGGTCAGCTCGTCCATCAGGGAGAGGACCTTGGCGGGGTAGCCGGCCTGGGCCGCCGCCTGTTCGACGGAGGCGGGCTCGACGCCCTCGGCGACCATCGCGACGCCCTCGTTGATGAACCGGCCGATGACGCGCGAGGTGAAGAAGCCACGGGAGTCGTTGACGACGATCGGTGTCTTCTTGATCTGCCGTACGAGGTCGAAGGCGCGCGCGAGTGCTTCGTCGCCGGTCTTCCCGCCCTTGATGATCTCCACGAGCGGCATCTTGTCGACGGGTGAGAAGAAGTGCAGGCCGATGAAGTCGGCGGGCCGGGTGACGCCTTCGGCGAGGGCGGTGATCGGCAGCGTCGAGGTGTTGGAGCACAGGAGCGCGTCCGGCTCGACCACGTCCTGGATCTCCTGGAACACCTTGTGCTTGAGCGCCGTGTCCTCGAAGACCGCCTCGATCACCGCGTCGCAGCCCGCGAGGTCCGCGACCTCGCCGGTCGGGGTGATCCGCGCCAGAACCGCGTCCCGGTCGGCCTCGGTCGTACGGCCCCGGGCGACCGCCTTGGCCAGCAGCTTCTCGGAGTACGCCTTGCCCTTGGCCGCCGCCTCCGTCGTGACGTCCTTGAGGACGACGTCGATACCGGCGCGGGCGCACGAGTAGGCGATGCCCGCGCCCATCATCCCGGCGCCGAGGACGGCGACCTTGCGCACCGGGCGCCTGCCGACGTCCTGGGGGCGGCTGGCGCCCGAGTTGACCGCCTGGAGGTCGAAGAAGAACGCCTGGATCATGTTCTTGGCGGTCTGCCCGGTGACCAGTTCGGTGAAGTACCTCGCCTCGATGGTCTGCGCGGTCTCGAAGTCGACCTGTGAGCCCTCGACGGCGGCGGCCAGGATGTTGCGGGGCGCGGGGTAGGGCGCGCCGCCGGTCTGCTTCATGAGGTTGGCGGGGAAGGCCGGGAGGTTGGCGGCGAAGCGCGGGTTGGAGGGCGTACCGCCGGGGATCTTGTAGCCCTTGACGTCCCACGGCTGCCACGACTCGGGGTGCGCGTCGATGAACGCGCGTGCCCGGTCCAGCATCTCCTCGGTGGTGGCGGCGACTTCATGCACGAGGCCGTTGTCCAGGGCGCGGCGCGGCGAGTACTGGGTGCCCTGGAGCAGCACCTTGAGCAGCGCGTCGGAGATACCGAGGAGCCGTACGGTACGGGTGACGCCGCCGCCCGCGGGCAGCAGGCCGAGGGTGACCTCGGGCAGGCCGATCTTGGAGCCGGGCGCGTCGAGCGCGACGCGGTGGTGGCAGGCGAGCGCGATCTCGTAACCGCCGCCCAGGGCCGCGCCGTTGATGGCGGCGACGACGGGCTTGCCGAGGGTCTCGATGGTGCGCAGGGCGCGCTTGACGGCCAGGCCGGCGTCGTACGCCTGCTGGGCGTCGTCGGGACCTAGCTTGATCATGTCCTTGAGGTCGCCGCCGGCGAAGAACGTCTTCTTCGCGGAGGTGACGATGATGCCGCGGATGCTGTCCTTCTCGGCCTCCGCGCGTGCCGCGATCGCGGCGACCGAGGTGCGGAACCCCTGGTTCATGGTGTTGGCCGACTGGTCGGGGTCGTCGAGGACGAGGGTGACGACGCCCGTCCCGTCCTGCTCCCAGCGGATGGTGGTGGACTCGCTCATGCTGCTGCTCCGTAGAGAAGAGATGCTTGGCGGACGGGGCGGTCAGACGCGTTCGACGATGGTGGCGACTCCCATGCCGCCGCCGACGCAGAGCGTGGCGAGGCCGTACCGCTTGTCCTGGCGCTCCAGTTCGTCCACGAGGGTGCCGAGGATCATCGCGCCGGTGGCGCCGAGCGGGTGGCCGAGCGCGATGGCGCCGCCGTTGACGTTGACCTGGTCCAGCGAGAGCCCCATCTCGGCGACGTAGCGCAGGACGACGGCGGCGAACGCCTCGTTGATCTCCACGAGGTCGATGTCGTCGATGGTCAGTCCGGCCTTGGCGAGTGCCTTGCGGCTGGCGGGGGCGGGTCCGGTCAGCATGATCGTGGGCTCGGAGCCGGACACGGCGGCCGAGACGATACGGGCGCGCGGCCTCATGCCGTAGCGCTCGCCGGTCTCCTTGGAGCCGATCGCGACGAGGGACGCGCCGTCCACGATGCCGGAGGAGTTGCCCGCGTGGTGCACGTGGTCGATCTTCTCGACCCAGTGGTACTTCTGCAGCGCCACGGCGTCGAATCCGCCGAGGTCTCCGATCTGGGCGAACGACGGCTTGAGCGAGGCGAGCGTGTCGGCCGTGGTGCCGGGCCGCAGATGCTCGTCGTGGTCGAGGACGGTGAGGCCGTTGACGTCGCGGACGGGGACGACGGAGCGGGCGAACCGGCCGTCCTTCCAGGCCGCCGCCGCGCGCTCCTGCGACAGCGCGGCGAACTCGTCGACATCGCGCCGGGTGAAGCCGCCGATGGTGGCGATCAGGTCGGCGCCGATGCCCTGCGGGGCGAAGCCCGTACGGAGGTTGGTCATGGGGTCCATCGCCCAGGCGCCGCCGTCGGAGCCCATCGGCACGCGGGACATCGACTCGACGCCACCGGCCAGGATCAGGTCCTCCCAGCCCGAACGGACCTTGGCTGCGGCCAGGTTGACGGCTTCGAGGCCGGAGGCGCAGAAGCGGTTCTCCTGAACGCCCGCGACGGTGTCGGGCAGTCCGGCGGCGACGGCGGCGGTGCGCGCGATGTCGGAGCCCTGGTCGCCGAGGGGGCTGACGACGCCGAGGACGACGTCGTCGATCGCCGCCGGGTCCAGGTCGGGGAACCGGTCGCGGATCTCGTGGATGAGGCCGACGACGAGGTCGATCGGCTTGGTGCCGTGCAGGGCACCGTTGGCCTTGCCGCGACCGCGCGGGGTGCGGATCGCGTCGTACACATACGCTTCGGTACTCAAGACGGCGGCCTCTCAGGAGTCGTTGGGGGTGGCGGGGCTGGTGCTCGTGCTCGTGCCGGTGCTTCGGATGCTCGGTACGTCCCAGTCGTCGGCGATCCGCTCGGTGTCCGCCCCCGGCAGCGCGGGCGCGCTCCGTACGGAGGTGGGCGTGGCCGAGAAGCGCGGAGCGGGCGCCGGCTGGGTGATGCCCGCGTGGTCGGTGAAGGTGCCGCGGGCCACGAGGTGCGGATGGGCGGGGGCCTCGCGCAGCGACAGCACGGGTGCCACACAGGCGTCGGACTCCTCGAAGACGGCCGTCCACTCGGCGCGGGTCTTCTCCTTGAAACGGGCGGTGACCGCGGACTTCAGCTCGTCCCAGCGGCCGAAGTCCTTCCGGGCGGGGACGTCGTCCTTGATGCCGAGCAGGTCGATGAACTCGTTGTAGAACCGCTGCTCCAGCGCGCCGACGGCCATGTACTCGCCGTCGGCCGTCTCGTAGTTGCCGTAGAAGGGCGCTCCGCCGTCCAGCAGGTTCGCCCCGCGCCGGTCCTGCCAGCCGCCGGCTGCCGTCATCGCGTGGATCATCGTGGTCAGATGGGCGGCGCCGTCGACGATCGCGGCGTCCACGACCTGCCCCGTGCCGCCGGGTGTGCGGGCGTGCCGCAGGGCGGCGAGGATCCCGATGACGAGGTAGAGCGAGCCGCCCGCGTAGTCGCCGACGAGATTGGCGGGGACGGTGGGCGGCCGGTCGGCCTCGCCGAACATGGAGAGGGTGCCCGCGACGGCGATGTAGTCGATGTCGTGCCCGGCGCGCTGGGCGAGCGGACCGTCCTGGCCCCAGCCGGTCATCCGGCCGTACACGAGGCGGGGGTTGCGGGCGAGACAGTCCTCGGGGCCGATGCCGAGGCGTTCGGCGACGCCGGGGCGGTAGCCCTCGATGAGGATGTCGGCGCGCTCGACCAGGTCGAGGACCTGGGCGGGGCCGTCGTCGGACTTGAGGTCGACGAATACGGAGCGCTTGTTGCGGTTCATGAGGTCGTACGCCGGGTCGATCCCGAGCCCGGCGCCGCCCGGCCGGTCCACACGTACGACGTCGGCGCCGAGGTCGGCCAGCTGCATGGCGGCGAAGGGGCCGGGCCCGATGCCGGCCAGCTCGACCACGCGCACCCCGGCGAGCGGGCCGTTCGTGGCCCCGGCTCCGGTGCTCGGGCCGTTCGCGGTTGTTGTCATGGTGAGCCCCCAGCGGTGTGACACCAACGATGTAACAGCAATGATGTTAGGAACGCCCACCACCGCGCACAAGCCCCGCCGGGGCCGCCGGGCAAGCAAGCGCTTGTTCCTACCCGATGGTCGCAGACTTCCGCCCGTGGCGTCCGATGCTGGTCACCCACTGCCCCGTTCCGGCCACTCAGGCGCTAGCCTCGGCCCCCGGCAATGGCACGCAACGGCACGCAACGGCACCCGATGGCACCCATGTGCGGCGCGGCTCGAACGGCGGAGACACGATGAACAGGCAGAACGGGGCGGAACGCCCGTACGACGTGGTGCTCTTCGGGGCGACCGGCTTCGTCGGAACGCTCACGGCCGAATATCTCGCCCTGAGCGTGCCCGAGGGCTGCCGCTGGGCGATAGCCGGCCGCGACCGGGCGAAGCTGGAGAAGCTGCGGACCCGGCTGGCCAAGCTCTCCCCGCTCTGCGCGGACCTCCCCCTGCTGGTGGCCGACTCCGCCGACCCGGCGTCGCTGCGCGCGCTCGCCGAGTCCACCAAGGTGCTCGCCACGACGGTCGGCCCGTACCTCTGGCACGGGGAGAACCTCGTAGCCGCCTGCGCGGAGGCCGGCACCGACTACGCGGATATCACCGGCGAGCAGGAATTCGTCGACCGGATGTACGTGGCGTACGAGGACCGGGCGCGGCAGACCGGGGCGCGGCTGGTGCACGCATGCGGGTTCGACTCCGTACCGCACGATCTGGGCGCGTACTTCACGGTCCGGCAGCTGCCCGTGGACGTGCCGCTGCGCATCGACGGATTCGTCCGCACCAACGCGTTCTTCTCCGGCGGGACGCTCGCCACGGCCCTGAACGCGCTGAGCCGCGGCCGGCAGACCATGGAGGCCGCGAAGCAGCGGCGGCTGCACGAGCCCCGGCTGGTCGGGCGGCGGGCCGTCACGTCGCCGGGCGCGCCGCACTTCAGCAAGGAGACCGGCGTCTGGGCGCTGCCGCTGCCCACGCTCGACGCACACGTGGTGGCGCGCTCGGCGGCGGCGCTGCCCCGGTACGGCCCCGACTTCCGCTACCGGCACTTCGCCGCCGTCAAGTCGCTGCCGGTCGCCCTGGGCGGCACGGTGGCGGCGGGGACGGGCATCGCGCTGGCGCAGGTTCCGGCGGTCCGACGGGCGCTGATGAACCGTTACGAGCCCGGTGCCGGGCCCGGCGAGGCGCGCAGGAGCACCAGTTGGTTCACGGTGCGGTTCGTGGGCGAGGGCGGTGGACGCAGGGTGTTCACCGAGGTCGCGGGCGGTGACCCGGGGTACGACGAGTCGGCGAAGATGCTGGCCGAGTCGGTGCTGAGTCTGGCCTTCGACGACCTTCCCGACACGGCGGGCCAGGTCACCACCGCCGCCGCGATGGGGGACGCGCTGCTGGGACGGTTGCGGTCGGCCGGGATGACGTTCCGGGTCGCGCACTCGCGCTGAGACCGGGCCGTGGGGACGAGGACAGCGGAGTGCGGCGGGGCCCCCCCCCCCCCCCGCCCCCCCCCCCCACCCCAACCCCCCCCCCCCCGCGGG